>JBFXGB010000004.1:0-66894 GCA_050178405.1 Halothiobacillaceae bacterium | reverse complement strand
AATCGAAGGCGATTATTGATTACCGTACCCAAAACGGGCCATTCCAAAATGCAGCCGATCTTGAGAAAGTTCCGGGCATTGGTCCGAAAACCATGGAGCAGCTTGCTCCGTTGATTATGGTTAAGCCGGGGAAGTCATCCATGACCGCTGTGCCGGGCGTGAAGAAATAGATCACCCGTAGATGAATGACATAAGGCGACCTTGGTCGCCTTTTTTGTTTGCGATTATGGTGTGCGGGGTGAACTTAGATCGTGCTTAAATTCGGGCGGCCGATGGCGTGATATTCGATACCGTGTTGCTGCGTCGGCGTTATGGATTGGGGGTCAGCCTTTACATCAGCACTTTCGTCTTCTCGGCCGTGCTCGCCACGATTTTATTCATTTGGTATCGGATCGAACGGACGCTGTCCATTCATGATATCGTGACGCACCGGCGCGAGTTGTCCTATTGAGCCGCCATCCTGTGCACCTTCACCCTGGGAACCGCCGCTGGCGACCTGGCAAATGAGGCATTGGGTTTGGGCATCACTTTGGGCACGCTCGCCTTCAGTGCTGCGCTTGGCGATCTACTGACGCATGCCAAGACCTATGGCGGCCTTGGTATGGGTACCCTGTGGACCATTGCTCTGTTCCTCTCGGTGATCGTGATGCTAGTGGCTGTGGCGCAAATCGGCGGCATGAACGGCAAGCGCTCTGCCCAAGCCGCCGAGCAACCATCTTTATAAGCACAAGGAAAAAACATGTTCAAGCAGCACTCAATCTCTCGTCCTGCGGCTGCCATGGAGCCATCCGCTGAGCACGCTCTGGCCAAGGTGCCCGAAGTCACGCTGGGCTTCTGGCTCATCAAGATTGCAGCCACCACGCTCGGTGAAACCGGTGGCGATGCCGTCTCGATGTCGATGAACCTGGGCTACCTCGCCAGCACGGCTATCTTCGCGGCAATCTTCCTGGCCGCCGTCGTCGCGCAGGTCAAGGCCAAAAGCTTCCATCCCTTCCTGTACTGGACCACCATTATCGCCACGACGACGGTTGGCACGACTCTGGCCGATTTTGCGGATCGTTCTCTGGGAATCGGGTACGCTGGCGGTTCGAGCTTGCTGCTGGCCTTGCTGCTCGGCTCGCTCTTTGTCTGGCATCGCACCCTCGGCTCCGTGTCGGTGAGCACCGTCAGTTCGCCCAAGGCGGAATCCTTCTACTGGTTGACGATCATGTTTTCGCAGACGCTGGGCACGGCGCTGGGTGACTGGACTGCCGACACGGCTGGCTTGGGCTACACGGGCGCGGCCGCCGTGTTCGCTGGGTTGCTTGCGCTGGTCGTGGCGGCTTACTACTGGACGGGGGTGTCCCGTACGCTGCTGTTCTGGGCGGCATTCATTCTGACGCGCCCGCTGGGTGCCGTGGTCGGGGACTTTCTGGACAAACCGCTGAGCGCGGGCGGTCTGGCACTGAGCCGTTATTCGGCATCGGCCGCGCTGCTCACCTTCATGGTGATTGCCATCTTGCTGTTCAAGCAGCGGGCGGCCAAAACAACGCATTGAACAATGAACCCAGATTGTTCATGAGGCGGTGCTGCATACCGACGCTATGCGGCCCGGGTTCGCGATCCGTCCCTGCGTTGTGCGCGGGCGATTCGCGTTTCGGGGGCAAGGTCATTGCTACCGTTTAAACCGTGAGCATCCATCGCTTGAAATGGATAGGTGGAGCGGCGGCTGGATGATTAAGTTGCGGGGTAGGTTTGTGATTAATGCAGATCGGTTTTGTGGTCGTCATTGGGTATATCATTAAAACTGACATTCAATTTAATCCGAGCGTAACCATGAATCGTTTATTTAAGTGGACGTTGATCGTCGGCATTGTCGTGACCTTGTTTGGGGTGATTGCAGGCTTCACGACCATGTTTATGGGGTTGGATAATTTCGCACTTTATTTTATCGGTGTAGTGCCGATTGGGTTTTTGTTTGTGTTTGCCGCGTTGACCGGATGGATTATGGCGGGTGGAAAATAGCGGCTTATTCTCCTTTAGGCCGACGCGCGCGCGGGTGCGCGGCATCGTAGCTTTTGGCGAGGTGCTGGAAGTCGAGATGGGTATAGATTTGAGTGGTGCTGAGGTTTTCGTGGCCAAGTAATTCTTGTACGGCGCGTAAGTCCTTGCTGTTTTGCAGAAAATGGCTGGCGCAGGCGTGGCGCAGCATGTGCGGGTGTACTTTGCCGCTCAGGCCATTTTGACGTGCGAGGCGGTTGAGGCGCGCTTGAACATTGCGTGCGCCGATGCGTTTGTGTTGCTGACTAAGAAATACTGCGTTTTCACCGGGAAGTGTAAATTTGCTGCGCAAGTCTAGCCAGCGATGTAAGGCGTGAATGCTGGCCGTACCCAGTGGATTGATGCGTGTTTTTTGGCCTTTGCCCAGAATACGCACTTCGGCATTGTTTAGGTCGATGTCTGACATATTCAGTGCGCACACTTCCGAGAGACGCATTCCACAACCGTACATGAGTTCGAGCATGGCAAGGTCGCGGATTTCTAGAGGATTATCGCTTGCTTGATCGAGAAGTTGCGGCAGGGCTTCGGGCTCAAGGGTGGCTGGTAATTGGCGCTTAGCGCGTGGAAGGCGTAGACCATGACTTGGGTCGCTCTCCACCCATTTGTGCTGGCGAAGAAATTTGAACATGGCGCGCAGGGCGGCAAGGCGTCGACTTAGTGAGCGCGGGCTAAGTCCTTGGGCGTGACGTTTTGCTAACCAGAGTTTGATGTCTGCGCTTTTGACTTCATGCCAATTCTGGCAGTTTACTTTAAGTGCATCCCACGCATCGCACAGGTCACGGCGGTAGGCGGCGCGGGTATGGGGCGAGGTGTTGCGCGCTTCTAGCTCTGCTAAAAAAGCACTCAGTTGTGGCACGGTTTCTGCTGAAACCCGTTTCACTTCATGCACAAGCTGTCATGTTGGGCAAGGTGATGCGCTTTAGGCTTACGGCAAGTAGTTCACCGACTTGATGTAGAAAGAGTTTACCCATGTCCGCACTAAAGCCTTGTGGAGTGCTTTTGACGAGCAGCAAGGTGCCGAGGCGCTCGCGACTGTTGTCCGCGCCCTTTTCATGGGAATCAATAGGAATAACGGCCGTTGAAGCGGTTTCAGGTAGCTTGTGACGACGGAGAATTTGGCGTAACTCATTGTTATTGCGTGGAATATGCGGTGCGTTAATGGCATTAAGTGACTGCCACGCAAGGGCGAGGGCGCTGCCGACATTGTTTTCAAAGTCGAGTTGCGGGCAAATCTGTTGAATAGCCTGGGCTGTTGTAGTTTGCTCATCAAGATAAAGCAGCGCCGCCACGAGATCAAAGTTTTGGCACAAATGGCTGCGCAAGCTTTCCAGCAACATGCAGGGGCAGGTCGAACCAAGGAGATGGACGGCAAGACGATGCAGATGTAGCGAGCGGTATTCATTGGCATGAGCTTCTGTATGCAGATCAAGCAGGGCTTGCTCTAATTTGCTCAGTTTGTCGCGCATCAGCTCACTTTGCCGACTGACGAGCGAAAGGGTGCCGTCCTTGGTTTGCGGTAAATGCAGCAAGGGTAAGAGATGCTCATGGGTGAGCAAGAAATCGGGGTGTGCCTGAAGATACTGGGTAACTTGCTCTGCGCTGATGGGTGCAACTGTATTGTGTTCGGGGTTTTCTGCGTGCAGACAAAGATTTTGCGGTGATGTGTTCATAGATCGATGTGTCCGCTAAATACTCGGCTTGCGGGGCCTGTCATCATGACGGGGTAGCCTTCTCCCGGCCATTGGATGTGCAGGGAGCCTCCTGGCAAATCGACCCGTACACCTTCACCAAGCCAGTCGTGCAGCCGTCCGGCCACCACCGCAGCACAAGCACCCGTGCCGCAGGCCAGTGTTTCGCCCGCTCCGCGCTCAAATACGCGCAGGCGAATGTGGTCATTGCCTAAAACCTGCATAAAGCCAACATTGGTGCGCTTGGGGAAGCGAGGATGATTTTCAATCGATGCGCCTAATTCGTTAACTGGCGCGCAGTCAACATCGTCAACACGCAAGACGGCGTGGGGGTTGCCCATGGAAACGGCGCTGATGTCATACGTTGTTCCATTGACATCAAGAGGGTAAAACTCAGCGCGTTGCGGTGCAGTGAATGGAATTTCTTGAGGAATCAAGCGTGGTTCGCCCATGTCAACACGCACCTGACCATTATCTTCGATATGCAGCACAATAACGCCCGAAGCGGTTTCGACGGGAATGCTCTTGGCATCGGTCAAGCCTTCATCATGCACGAAACGGGCGAAACAGCGTGCGCCGTTGCCACATTGTTCGACCTCACTGCCATCCGCGTTAAAAATCCGGTAGCGGAACAAGGCGTTGGTGTTGAGCGTCGGCTCGACGAGGAGCACTTGGTCGCAGCCAATGCCGAAGTGGCGATCCGCCAGAAAGCGCACCTGCTCATGGGTGAGTGTGATTTTTTGGCGCACGCCGTCGAGGACGACAAAGTCGTTCCCTAAACCGTGCATTTTTACGAAGGAAAGGAGCATCGGACGCGTAGCTCATTAAGGTCGATGCTTGGGATTATAGCCTTGTCAGACGGGGTTTGAGCAGTGGGTTGCATTAACCGCCAGTCATCGACATAAAGCGAATGATTTGGTCGGGTTTTTCGCTAAATTCATGGCGCTCGGGTTTCAGACCGATAGCCGCAATGAGGGCTGCTTTGAGTTCGTCGTCCGGGATGCCTTTGCGCAGCAGATCGCGCAAGGGGAAGTTGTGTTCTTGGCCTAGGCACATGTACAAGGTGCCATCCACGGATAGGCGCACGCGATTGCAAGTTTCACAAAAGTGCTGCGAGATCGGGGTGATAAAGCCAATATGCGTGTTGGTGCCCGCGACGCGCATATAACGTGCCGGCCCGCCGCCGTGGATTAAGCCGCCGTCGATGGAGCCGTCAATCGTGGGGATAAGATTAAAGCGTGCGGAAAGCTCTTTTTTAACGCTTTGTAAATCAAGGTAATGGTCAGTGGCATTGCGCCCCGTATCTCCCATGGGCATGGTTTCGATCATGCGCAAGGTGAAGCCGTGCTCGATACAAAACTCAAGCATGTCGCCGATTTCGTCGTCGTTCACGCCCTTCATCGCCACCATATTGATTTTGATGGGCGAAAATCCCTCGGT
Organism: Halothiobacillaceae bacterium; assembly: GCA_050178405.1. GTDB lineage: Bacteria > Pseudomonadota > Gammaproteobacteria > Halothiobacillales > Halothiobacillaceae > Thiofaba. Next base: position 61,726 of record JBFXGB010000004.1, on the reverse strand, counting down.
TTTGGCACTGAGAATACCATCCAGCACTTTATCAAGGCGGCCTTGGGTGATGTCTTTGAAGCGTTCAGGCTTTAAGGTGTCGAGGCTGATATTGAGGCGATCAACACCTGCGGCGCGTAAATTATGAGCCTGTTTGGCAAGCCGTGTGGCGTTGGTTGAAAGCGAAAGGTCGCGAATGCCGACATCGTGTTTGAGTCTACGCGCGAGCACATCAACATCTTTGCGCACCAGTGGCTCGCCACCCGTGACGCGCACACGCTGCAAGCCCATGTCTTTCATTAAGCCAACAACGCGCTCGATTTCATCAAATGTCAGCCAATGGCTTGGCTCTTCAAAGTCTTTGAAGCCTTCGGGCATGCAGTAAAAACAACGCAAATCGCAGCGATCGGTGACTGATAAACGTAGATATTCGATTTTGCGTCCGAAAGGATCAACTAGGCTTTGCACTGTATTTTGAATCTCGTAGAGCGTTGACGGCTATAACGATAGGCAAATATGACTATATTGTAAAACGCTAATTTACGATGCTGAATCAATCCTTTTTATGAGAGGGGCGGTTTTTAGAACCTGTTCAAAGTCTCGCTGAGCGACTCAAAATCGACCTCAATGCTCTCGTAGCCCGGGTGTCAACCCGGGGCAGGCTTGAACATCGGCAGCGTTTCCCCGGATTCTCGCTTCGCTTCATCCGGGCTACAGAGTCAAAAAGACTTTGAACAGGTTCTTAGACCATCTCGGCGCGTATGAACCATCCGAGGATGGGTGTGCATTTCATGCGCGTGTGCAGGAGTCGCTGTGTTTGTCTGGAAATAACGTTAGCCGATAAAAAGGAACGCCGCAAGTGGGTGGGGCAAAAAAAATTTAATTCCAAAGGCTTGAGTGGGTATTTTAGGTGTCGAGCATCTGCCAATGCCCGCTTTTGCCGCCTTTTTTTTCTATCACGCCGATGCGGTCGATGACCATGCCGCGATCCACTGCCTTGCACATATCGTAAATCGTTAGTGCGGCGGTGCTCGCCGCCACGAGGGCTTCCATTTCCACGCCGGTTTGCCCTTTGAGGGCGCAGGTGGCGAGAATGTGGATGCTGTTTTCTTCAGGAACGGCGCGTAGCTGGACTTCAACTTTGGTGAGCAAAAGCGGATGACACAAGGGAATTAAGTCCGGCGTGCGTTTGGCGGCCATAATGCCAGCGATGCGTGCCACGGCGAGTACATCGCCCTTTTTGTGCTTGCCTTCGGTAATCAGTTTTAAGGTTTCTGGCTGCATTCGCACGATGGCTTGGGCGCTGGCTTCGCGCAGGGTTTCAGCTTTGTCGCTAACATCGACCATGCGCGCCGCGCCGTGTTCATCAAGGTGGGTGAGGGTGTTGTTGGTATCGTGGGTCATGCCAAAAGCTCGCTAAGTAAATGGACGTTGACCAAATCGCCCGCGTGGATGAGGGTGTTTGTCGGTATTTCAACCAAGGCTTCTGCCCAGGCAAGCGAGCTTAAAATGCCGGAGCCTTGGTTGGTGTATAACTCAATGGTTTGCTCTGGAGTAATACGTGCGCGCGCAAATTCGAGACGATCATTCATGCGTGGGATGCTAAATCCAGCGGGGAGGCGTAAGGGGCGCAGGTCGGCTACGGGTGCGCCCATGCGCTTGAGCAAAAAGGGGCGGGCGAACAGGGCAAAGGTGGCAAAGCCTGATACAGGGTTGCCAGGCAGGCCGATAAAAGGCGTATCGCCCACGTAGCCAAAGGCGAGCGGTTTGCCGGGTTTCATGCGTACTTTCCATAGCTCGATGCGACCTAGGGATTCGACGGCAGCTTTGATGTGATCCTCATCCCCGACCGATACGCCGCCGGAGGTGAGGATAGCGTCGCATTCCTTGGCGATTGCGGCCAAGCTTTGTTGCGTCGCTTCGAAATTATCCGGCAAATGCTCTTGATGGCTAATGTGGCAGCCCATTTGCTCAAGCAGGCCGCGCAACAAGGGAGCATTGGCATTGTAAATGCAGCCAGGACGCAGGGCTTTGCCGGGCGGAATGACCTCATCGCCCGATGTCAGCAAGGCCACGCGCAAGGGTTCAAAAACTTTGACATGGCTTATGCCCGCTGAGGCGAGCAGGCCGAGCAGCGCGGGGTTTAAGCGCGTGCCGCGTGGGGTGAGAATCTGCCCCGCGTGGAAGTCCGCGCCTTGGCGGCGCACATCTTCAAAAGGCGCAGGGCGTGCGTCAAAACATACCTGCTCGCCGCTGCGTTGAGCGTGTTCCTGCGCCACGATGGCATTGGCGCCCGCAGGCAAAGCCGCGCCGGTGAAGATGCGCGCCGCCTCGCCCGTTTTGAGGGGCAGACCGACCGAACCTGCGGCAATGCGTTGGTTAACGTGCAGGCAGCTTGCGCCGCTCGGTGCAAGATCGGCGGTGGCAATGGCGTAGCCATCGAGCGTGCTCACATCGCTAGGTGGCGAGTCGCACAAGGCGAGAGCGTCTTCGGCAAGAACGCGGTTCAGGGCTTCATCCAAAGCGCACATGGCGGTGCGCTCAATCGCTTGCCCTGCGTCAATCAATAGGCGGCGTGCTTGAGCGAAATCCAACATACTCACACTTCTCCCCAGCGTGCGGCGGCATCAAAATCGCTTTCGCGTGCATCAACCCAATGCGCCCCATCAGGGGTGGCTTCTTTTTTCCAAAAAGGCGCACGGGTTTTAAGGTAATCCATGATGTAGGCGCAGGCATCAAAAGCCGCATGGCGATGACGGCTGGCAACGGCGACCATCACGATTTGATCGCAAGGTTGCAGCACGCCGACGCGGTGGATAATCGTCACCGCATCGAGTGACCAGCGTGCGCGTGCTTGGGCTTCAATCGCCTCCAGAGCGCGCTCGGTCATGCCGGGGTAGTGTTCCAGCTCCATGCTGTTGATGTGGTTATCGTGATGAATGTCGCGCACAGTGCCCAAAAAAGAAGCCACTGCACCGATATCGCATTGTTCTTGTCGCATCTGCTGGATTTCATATCCAAGATCAAAATCGTCCGTTTGTACGCGCACCATGGTCATGCACCACGTTAATTCAAAGAGGTGCGCATCATGCCGTATGGGGCGAACTAAGGAAATATGCGCTTTGATTGATACGGGAGGTTTATAAATTCAAACACAAGCAGCATTAAAAGATTAGCAATTGCTGATATTCAAAAGTCAAGGTATTCTGCGCCGACATTGAACGAAGCCTTTGCGATTTTTTATGCGCAATAAGCTAAGTCAATTTGCTCGCGTCCTAGGCGCGGGTACAGACTTGTCAGCAGAGGCATTTTTTTAATGCCTTAATGTCATCCCTGCGTCCCTCATAGTGTGCAAACTAAGGGTGCAGGTGGGCGCGGGATTCCCCCGCAATTCCATAGAATTGCTAACGTGCAGGAGTGAGCAATGTCCGATAAAACTATCACCACGCCGGTGAATAACGACGAGCAGGCAGTTGCCAATCAAACTCGTCGTTCGTTCCTTCGCAAGAGCGTGGCTGTCGCAAGTGGTGCAATTGTTGCTGCGACGGCAGCGGGTCAAGCATCCGCAGCCGCCGCTCAAGTGACCGAGCCGCTGGCTATCCCACCAACCAACAAAATTCTGGGACGCGGCGTTGTCAGTATCCCCTACGGTATGCCGTCAAAGTACGAAGCCCATGTGGTGCGTCGCAATGTTGAATGGTTGACCCCCGATACCATCGCGTCGATTAGCTTCACGCCGATGCAAGACCTTGAAGGCATTATTACCCCAAGCGGTCTGCACTTTGAGCGTCACCACGGCGGTGCGGTCGATATTGATCCAAAAACTCACCGCCTAGTGGTGCATGGTCTTGTCGAAAGACCGATGATCTTCACCATCGAAGACTTGAAGCGCTTCCCGCAGAAATCAGGTTTCTGGTTCCTCGAATGCCCCGCTAACGGTGCAATGGAGTGGAACGGCGTACAGATGGATTCGGTTCAATTCACTCACGGCATGGTGTCATGCACCGAGTGGATCGGCGTGAGCTTGCTCGAGATCATGAAGGCCGTTGGCGTGAAGAAAGAAGCCACCTGGTTCTTCGGTGAAGGTGCGGATGGTGCGGCGTTGCAGCGCTCAGTTCCGCTTCCCGGAGCAAAAGATCAGTTCGGCAAGCCGATTTCTGATTTTGATGCCAATGAAATCTACAAAGACATTATTGTGGCTTACGCCCAAAACGGCGAAGCCCTACGTCCAGAAAACGGCTACCCCATCCGTTTGATCGTGCCGGGCTGCGAAGCCAATATGTCGGTCAAGTGGCTGCGTCGTATCAAGTTCGTCGATAAGCCATTGGTCACTTACCAAGAAACTCGCCACTATACCGATGGTATGAAAGATGGCCGTTTCCGTCAGTACACCTTGGTCAACGAAACCAACTCCGTGGTCACCTTCCCTTGCCCGGACAAGAAAATGTCTGGCAAAGGCAGCTACGAGATTCGCGGTTTGGCATGGTCAGGCCGTGGCAAAATCAAGGCGGTCGATGTCTCGGTGGATGGCGGCAAAACCTGGAAAGAAGCCAAATTGGTCGATCCAGTGTTTAGCAAGTGCTTTACGCGCTTCACTATGCCATGGGAATGGGATGGTAAAGAAGCGCTGGTCATGAGCCGCGCCATGGACGAAACCGGCTATGTTCAACCGACCTTGCGTCAACTGATTGATGAGCGCGGCACCAGCGGCATCTATCACAAGAACTCAATCCAAACCTGGCACGTTCTGGCCAATGGAGAAGTACATAATGTTCAACTCAGAAGTCTCTAAGTCATTGCTGGGCAAGTCTGTACTTGCTGCGGCTTTGCTTGCAGTGTCCTCGTTGTCTATGGCAGCGGAAGGCATTGGCAAAACCATCACGGAGCAAGCCATTGCCCCGTGGAATATCAGCGTGCATTTTGACGGTGATGGCCTCCCTGCAGGTAAGGGCAGCGTGGGCGATGGTGAAAAAATTTACCAAGCCAAGTGCGCCATGTGCCACGGCGAGTTTGGTGAAGGAGCCAAAGGCTATCCCAAAATGTTGGGTGAAACCGTTGAGCATATTCGTGAACTCGCTCAAAAAGGCGAAGACACAGTGGGTGCGCGCGGTATCAACAGCCTGTGGGGTCATGCGCCCACGTTGTACGACTATATCCGTCGTGCCATGCCATTCTTTGCTCCGCAATCGTTGAGCAACGACGAAGCCTATGCAACGACATGCTATGTGTTGTATCTCGCCGAAATCGTTAAGGACGACCAATTGGTGTGCGATGCCTCCGTACTGAAAGCGATCAAAATGCCTTCAGTGGATAACTTCTACACCGACCCACGTCCTGACGTTAAAAACGTGCGCTGCATGAAAGACTGCGCTAAGGGTGACCCTGTGATTACTGAAATGGCCGTGCAAGGTGTATCCGGTGATACATCCAGAAACGTCGCCAAACCTGCGAATCACTAAGCTGCATTAAGTCAGTCGCAAAAAAACCCACCGTGAAAACGGTGGGTTTTTTTATGGGTGTTTATTGCTCGGCAGAATGGTACTTCTAAAACTCGTCATTCCCGCGAATGCTGGAATCCAAGTCGTTGATTTATTAAGAATCATGCATTCGCGGGCGTGACGAAATGAGGGGTTTTGGATGGTTTTTTGTCGGCCGCCATGAGCGGTGCGGCGAGTTGTTGGTAACGCTCGAACAGGAAGGCGACGCGCTTGGCTTCACTCTCGAAACTGCGCACGCCGTAGGCCGCGTCCACGGCTTTGTCCAGCGCTTGGTGAGCTTTGACCAATTCTGGCGGCATGGTGCGCGGGTCGTACAAATCGGCCAAGGTTGCAGCGGGGAAATCGGCGCGGGCATCGAGCACGGCTTGGGCGCACTGTTCGATGCTGGCGCGTTGTTTGTCAGTGGGTTCAGGCCAAGGGAAATTGTTGTACACAATGCCGGCTGAATAGCGGTAGCGACTTTCCAATCGCCCCGCCACGGCGCGCATCCAGGCGTTGTGCATCATGCTGGTGAGGATGCCGAAGTGGTAGGGCGTGGCGTTTTTACTAATTAACGCTGAATCGCTTGTGAGCGTATCAACTCGAATAAACCCTATTGGAACATAAACACGTTTCTCCGATGAAACCCGTGGCACAAGCAAATACGTTGAATCCGGCATGTTTTCCACATGAAAGCGCGTCGGAGTTTCGGCCAGCTTGCGGGTGGGGGCGGACTTGCTGGCAAGACGGAATTGCTTCACGGCCTCCACGCGCTTTAAGGCTTCGGGCATACGCCGCAGCTCATTGGGCGGGCAGTCGCCGAGCCACAAACACCAGCGTTCATAGCCATTGATAAACTCATCTGCGCCTAACCAACGACGAAACCATTGTGCGGCATTCGGCTCAATGGCAATAAACGCATCGCGCTCATCTGGAGTGAATAGGTAGTGACCGCCGTCGATGGGTTTATTGCCAATACCTATTTCGGGCACCGCGCAAAGTGGCTTAGAGCGGTTTGCAAGTACCACATCCGGCGCATCCACCAAATACGGATTGATGCGGCTGACTTTAATGGCGTGCGGTTCGGACTTGGGGTTGTCGTATTCAAAAATCCATTTTTCGCTCACGTCGCGCAAGCCAAAACCAATAATCACGCAATGCACGGCAGCTTTGCCGCGTGCTTCACTTGTCCATTGAAAGGTGCGGTGGGCGAAGTGGAGTTTGATGCCGCGCGCCAATAAGTCCGGCCAGAGTGCGCCGACTTGTTCGCCTTGGGTGATGGAATTGGTGGAAACAAAGGCGGCATGAATGGCAGGGTTGGCCTGCATGTAATCCGTCGCCTTGCGATACCACGCGCTGACGTAATCCACCAGGCCAGCGTTTTTGACTCCGGCGAAGATGCCCGTCATTTCGCTGCGCTGTGCGTCGTTGAGGAATTTTGCCCCAATAAACGGCGGATTGCCGACGATGTAACTGAGTTTTTCCGGCGCAACCACGTCGTGCCAATCCAGCCGCAGGGCGTTGCCATGCACGATATTGGGCGCTTTTTTCAGCGGCAGGCGCACAAAGTATTGACCGAAGGCTTCGGACACGCGCATGTTCATTTGGTGGTCGGTCAGCCAGAGGGCAACTTGGGCAATTTGCGCGGGGAATTCTTCGATTTCGATGCCGTAAAACTGATCGACATCGACCAGTACCAAGGCCGAAGTATCGAGCGCGAGTTGTCCGTGGGTGCGCAGGCGTTGCAGGGTTTCGAGTTCCAGTCTGCGCAGTTCGCGGTAGGCAATGACGAGGAAGTTGCCGCAGCCGCAGGCGGGGTCGAAGACGCGGATTTGAGCCAGTTTGTCGTGAAAGGCTTCGAGCTGGCGGGTGGTTTTGCAGGCGGCCAGCTCAGTTTCAAGGGTGTCTAAAAACAGCGGGTGTATGGCTTTGAGGATGTTGGTTTCGGTGGTGTAGTGCGCGCCGAGGTTGCGGCGCTCGCGGCTATCCATGACCGATTGAAACAGGCTGCCGAAAATGGCTGGGCTGATGCGGCTCCAGTCGAGCGCGCTGCAATTGAGCAGGGCTTCGCGCATGGCGCGGTTGCAGTCGGGAATGAGCAGGGTTTCGCCAAACAGTTTGCCGTTGACGTAGGGGAAGGCGGCAAGCTGGTCGTCGAGGTTTTTGCCGCGTTTTTCGGGCGGCGTGTTAAGGACTTGAAACAGGTGGGCAAGGCGCGCGCCAAGATCGGAGCCATCTTCGTGGGTGCGTTGTTCGATGAAGTCCTGAAAAATTTGCCGCTCAAAAATCGAGGTGTCTTCGGCAAATAGGCAAAACAAAATCCGCACCAGCAGGACTTCGAGCGCATGGCCGCTGTAGTCGCTGGCTTCAAAGGTGTCGTGCAGGCGGCCTAGGAGTTCGGCGGCCTTGATGTTGACCGGGTCTTGGGTGCCAAAGCTGCGCGTTTGGTAGCCGGCAATAAAGCCGAAAAGTTGGATGTTTTGATGCAGTTCTTCGAGTTGGAATTCGTGCTCTTCGCCGTTTTCCAGGTCGTGCAGGCGAATGCGCGCAAAGTCGGAGACGATGATGTAACGCGGCAGGTCGCGCTCTTGAATGCCGGGGAAGTAGTCGAGCGCTTGGGTGTAGGCGGCATCTAAATTTTTGCCGCGTGATTTGTGCTCGACCAGCAGCACGCCTTTCCAGAAAAGGTCGATGAAGCCTTGTTTGGCACCGAGTTTTTTGACCGGCTCTTCAAAGCTGGCCACGCGCTTTGCGCTGAGACCAAAGACATTGAAGAAACTGACCCAAAACGGCTTGGCATCGGCGTTTTCACGCGAGGCATCCGCCCATTCGTTGGAAAAAGCGAGCGCACGCGCGCGAATGTCGTTCCAGGAGAGATTGCTCATTGCGTGTCACGCTCCGCTGTATTGGGGCTGTTTTGCTGACTTTGGGGTGGACATAAAAAAACCCGCTAAATCAGCGGGTTAGTTGTTTTGTCTGGTGCCTAGGAGAGGGGGTGACTTATTCAATTAAATCATTGGGTTATTTTCTTTTTGGCGTAATCCAGGCGTAATTACAGTTTTTTTACTCGTGGTTTAGGCAGCGCTTCACGACGTTTTTTCAACCAGCCAATCACTTCATCAGGTTCCCACCGGCGACCTTTTGCATCATCAGTGACTTTTATCGGTGCAGGAAAATCAGCACGGCTTGTTAATTCAATTCGCACGGTAGCTACTGACAATCCGCAGTATGCAGCTATATCACCCAAAGACCATAGTGCTGGGCGTCCAAGCTTCAAGGCAACGGCGATGTTATCTAGTTTTTCTAATAAATCAGATTCGCTCACGTCTTTTCTCGCTTCATTTTAATAAATCCGGTATCTCACAACCATGGTCGTTAATTCGACGACGACTGTGCAGCCAATCTGCGATATCTTGACTCCGCCATCGTTTGGTTCTTCCATCGGGGTTTTCACTGAACGGAGCAACTTGCGGAAATTCGCCCGCCTTAACCAATGATTTAATCGTATCCGGCGAGGTGTGCAGTAATAAACAGACCTCCCTCAGTTCCAAAAGAAACGGCACTAAACCCTCGGGCGTTCTTATGTGCTTACGCCGCAAGTCGTTGATCTTATCCATGTATCTTATGTACCCCTTCTTTCGAGCTAGTTCGGCCTTCTTTGGTGCGGTAGTAATCCAGCCAGCGGTCAAGATCACGAATGTCATAACGGGGCTGTGAGCCAAATTTCACATAAACAGGGCCGACTACTCCATTTGACGGGGCATAGCGCATTCTTTTTAAGAACTCTTGGCTGATATTTAGATAATTTGCCGCTTCTTCGGTCGTTAATAATCGCGAAGTAGGCAAAGATATGGCATTCATGGTGTGCTCCCGTATAGTTGTTTAATTGAGACGACTACACGGTGACATATCTTCTGGGATTTCGACTTATGTGACTGAACACCGTTCTGAAAGCTGGGCGATTAAGTCGGTCGGTGCTTTTAGGGTGATAGAAGTGAGGGCTTCGATAAAACTTGAATCGTCATCACATAATTGCAAAAACTTTTCTGGATCAAGGGTTAGGCTGCCTAAATCCTTGGTGGCCGCTGAATTTTTTTCCCCAGAAGCCTTCGGTCTTGGCGTGTTATGGTTGTCGTCACGCGGGGCATCCTCTAAAAATTGCTCATCGCAATCTTCTAGTTGATCGCCCATTGATTCGCTGATGGGTTCGTGGTCAACTCTCAAATCATCGGCAACCTGTGCGCCCTCGTCATTTGGTTCGGTTCCTGAAACGGGATTCATACCCGATTCGACCGAAACCATCTCAGGCTTATCTTTTCGAGTGGTTAAATCTTGATAGCTCAGCGCGGTCTGGCTGTCTCGTGCATTGGCTACCAGTTCGGCCTGAGTTTTGGCATCGAGGGCAGTAAATAACGCAGCATGTTCGGCGCAAGTGATAATGCCATCTTCCGCTAACTGCTGAATTTCAGGGTTTTTAACCAACAGCATTAAACGAGATATTTGCGCATCGTTGCGGTTAAGTAGCTTTCCAAGCTCTCGCCCAGTGATTTTGTATTCGCGTTTGATGGTGTCAATTACCTTGGCCAGCTCAATATCGGTGAGATTTTCCCGATTCTCGTTGGCTATCACTTGCGCCAGCAATACCCGCGCCTCGGCTTGCTTGCTGAATACCACGGGTACGTCCTTAAGCCCAGCGCGCTTGGCCGCTCGCCACCGCCGTTCACCATCGACGATGATGAATTTATCTTCTTCTTCCCGTACAAGCAGGGGTTGTAGCAACCCCATTTGCACAATGGCGGTGGCAAGATTGTCGAGCTTTTCTTCATCAAAATGACGGCGCGGCTGCTTTGGATCGGGCGTGATTTGGTCAATTTGAATGTGCTGAATCGCTTGAGCGGTGGATTGAGGTGAATCAGAATTGCCATCCATCATGGCTTCACCGAGAAAGTCAAGTACCGAAGCCATATCACACCGCCTTGTCCACAGCGTCGGGATGCAAGCGGTCTGTAATGCCGATTGCATTGGGCAAGTCGCGCCACAGCGCGGCATAGTCGGCATCGACCTTATCTTTCTTGAGCCGCCATATCGGTTGCCTTGAGCTGTACGCGGTGCTCACCACGGCTTGGCGTGCGGTTAATACGGTATCAATCATGCCTGGCACGGCGGTTTTCATGCGGGCGACCGCGTTACGCTGATCGGCAATGCGCGTATCCACGCGATTAAGTAATACCAGTGCCTTAAACCCATCAACCAGCAGCGCCTTACTGTTCGCGGCCTTGACCATATCGCGCACCCGCGTCCAGCCTGCCACTGCTTTTTCCTCCGGCTCAATTACGGTGATGAGCGTATCCGCCCACAAAACCGCCGCTAACTGGCGTAATTGCATCGCCGGTGGCGTATCAATCACGATGAAATCATAGGGCAGGGCGCGCACGCTATCGCGCACATCCATCGCGTCGGTGGTTGAGCGTTCACCCTCATCAATTCGAGATAGCGCATTATGGCCAAATAGCAAATCCACCCCCAACGGGGTTGATAAGGGCGAGATTCCGGTTTTGAGCTTTTCAATATCAAACACTAACTCCGCACCGCCGCTGGGTCGGCGGTTAATTGCCGTGTCGCCGCTTAAATGTGTGCTGGCTTGGCCTTGGCCATCAAGGTCAATCAGTAAGGTTTTGAAACCGCGCTCAGCCAAGCCGCAAGCGAGGTGTACCGAAACGGTCGTTTTACCAACACCGCCTTTTTGGTTGGTGACTGTAATGATGTTCATAATTTGTTCCTCGTGGTGGTTAAGCGTCCGTGTGCATCAGCATCAATAAGCGCGGCCTCAATGAATACGGATAACGAAACGCCCAAGTGCTGGCATAGCTGCGTGACCACTTGGTGTTGCGCTTCGCTTAAGCGCACGCTGGTCGTATAAAGATCAACGTCACCGCTGTGATCGCGCGGAAACAAACTGAGCTGATAAGCACGCTCATCCTGCAAAACAAATTGCAAAGAGGCATCAATGATTCGGGTTACATCACCCTTTCGCACGGTGTACTGTCTCAATATGCGTTCACCCAAAGGTGATAAGCGTAATGAGATATGTTTTGGTGTGTTGTTTGACATATCGATCATTGATATGCACCTGGAAACACTACGTCTTTATTGACCATTACAGAAAAGCGATAACCTTGACGAATAACTATAGTAGGCGCGATGGCTAAATTCTTTTGAGAAATAGACACACCCAGTTGGCCGATTTGTTGGCCAACCGCAGCGCCTATAGTTTGCCCCGTGCTCTGCACGCCATTGTTGTTGCTGGTTTGCGGTTGCGAAAGCTGAATCCCGGCGCTGAAAATAGAGGTGAGCAGTGCGCCTGTAAACAGCCGCCAATAGTGGTTATCCACCTGATCCTCAAAGCCCGCTGAGCCAGTTTTATCCACCCCGCCCATGCCGCCAATTTCCAGCGTTGAGCCATTGGGGAAAATGACCCGCTGCCAAGCCACGAGTAAACGTTGCTGCCCATAGGATACTTGCGAGTCATAGCGCCCAAACAATTTTGCGCCCTTGGGGATGAGTAAATGATTACCTGTCGCAGAATCAAACACGCTTTCTGATACCTGCGCAATAATTTCGCCGGGTAGATCGCTATTTAGCCCCGTCACCAACACTGCCGGAATCACGGTGCCCGAATTAATCTCGAACGCTGAACGAGCTGCTTTAACGGAAGCCGGAAGAATAGGGGTTGCCAGTTCTGCTTGTGCCGTTTTAAGGAAAGCCTGCTTATCCGCTTGGCCGTTTGGGTCATCCTTGACTCCGCCGCCACCTGCTCCTAATAGCCCGGCGGGGTTGTACCCTGCTGCTGCCAACTGGCTTGCAATCGAGGCAGGCTGACTAGTGCCACCGGCTGTTGAATTTCTTTCCCTTTCGCTATCACCCGCTTGGAATGCTTTAGTTTTAGTGTCTGCTCCCATCGCCTGACTCAAGCGTTGCAGCCTTTCCTCAGCTAATCGTTGGGCTGCCAACTCTTCAGGCGTTAGCGGTTTATTGGGTGCGCTTTCTTGAGGCACAGCAAGGATTTGTGGCGCACTGGATATTCTGGCTTCAACCTGTTCAGGTTGATCTTGGGTCTGGGTTTGCAGCGCTGGCACGACAGGTCTATAGGCATTTTGATTAATGCTTTCGGCGACATCCATCGCCGATTCCACCGGTTTAGGCTTATCGGCCTCTTTTGCACTAATACTTTCTTCGCCACGAGTGAAAATGTTGTACATTACCACCCCGACTGCCAGAGCAGCAGGAATGGCCAATAACAACAAAGCCCGTCCGGAAACACGCAATGGATTAGTCGTTTGTGGCCTGGTCTGTATAGGGGCACCATTGGCGGATAAACCCGCAGGCTCGATCGTTGATGTGTTGCTCATGGGTCAATCCTCGCAATCAAAGAATGGATAGCAGGCGGGTTTTTCGGGTGCTATCGGTTTGTCCTGATGCGTGATAACGATGCGTGATTGATCGCCGCCCACACCAGCAATTAGCGCCGCCTTATCAAACAGGCGATCGACAATAAAATACCCATCGCGCAGGCGATAATTCACAAGCTGATCTTTGCCATCTTGACCAATCACAAACAGGGCAGGGGCTTCCTGCATATCGTGCGGCATCTGGATGAACACCTTTTGCCCATCGTTAAACACCCGCACCGGCACGCTACCCCGGCCTTTGTCGCGCAAAATGGTGTAATTAAAATCCAGCCGATCTACCGAAACCGCTGGCTTATCAACGACCACGGCAGCCTTTTTGGCCTGCTGTGTTTGATAAGCTGCCCATTGCTTGGCCTGCGTGTCGGGATAGGTGAAGCCGATGCTGGTGACAAAATTCTTCTTATCTGAAACTAAGCGCAAGTAATAGGTTCGGCGGTTGGTGGGGATCACCATATTGGTATCCAGCCCAACATCGGTGGGCTTTACAATCACATGCGTGATTTTGTCGTCACCTTCGCCAGAAACGGCCGGAGCGACTTGCCAGCGCACGGTGTCGCCCATTTGCGGCGCGCCGTTAATTACCTCACCCGGCTCAAGGCTAATATCGCAAATGCGTAGCGGTGTGCAGGTAATCGTCGGCACACTCTGACCAAACACAAAGGTGACTTGGCCATTGTTACCCTGCGCGGGAATCGCCTTGGGGTTTTGCAAAAAACGCTCACTCATGCCGCTTGCCATGACCGCAGGGCGTGGAATGGGGATCGGCTCCACATTAAGCGGTGTTGGCATTGATGCCCGACTGGCTTGAGGCTGCTCCTGCCCGCTTGCGGGTTCAATCGCGGGCACGACCGGCGCGGCCATGGCCGCCGTGGCGCACGAAAAGGTTAAACACAAAGAAATAGCACGGGATAGCGTAGAGATAGTCATAACAACCTCAGTTACAGAATTTGGGTAATAGAAATGTCCGTCACGAACAGGCCAATGGGATTCAGGCGAATCAATTGCTCGTTAGTGACGGGGGATAATTCAGTGGTAAGCGTGGCGCGATAGCGCTTTTTAGAAAGCAACAACCCATTCGGCGAGCGCGCGGTTTCGCGGAAATCGACCTGCCAAGATTTATCCGAAATCGGCAAAATGCTTTCCACCTCAACCGAAATTGTTTCGGTCGCCGCGCGCGCAAAAGGCGAATTGGTTTTGAATTGCTCGGAAATGATTGTGGTCGATGCCGCACCAGACGGCAGCATGGAATACACCCGATCAATCGCGTCCTTTTCCGCTTGTTGATCGGAAATAACGCCGCGTAAATCGGTGATGAAACGGCCAATCAGCGCACGCACCACACGCGGATCAACAGCTGATGCGCGTTCAGCAATGCCCGCAGCCACCGCGCTACCGTGTTTATCTACCGCCACTACAAAGGGGATAAACTTGCTTTGCGCCCCGATATACACCACCCCAGCCACCGCAACAGCCGCCGTGATTCCCGACAACAGCGCGGCAATGCGCCAGTTTTTGGCCTGCGCCACATAATCGCCGTAGCGCTCGTTCCATTCCCGACGCGCGGCAATGTACGGATTCATACTGTCTTTCGCCGATAGATCATCGGCGGGTTTTGATTGCTTGTTCAAAATAGAGACCCCTGTTCACTAAATGCGATACCAGTGTGTCAGGGGCTTTGGGAATTCAAATTAGGCGGAGAAAACGCGTGATCATGACACAAACCCTTGCCATGAATCGGATATTTCGGCGGGCTCTTCGGGCGGGTTCGTCTGTTTTGGCGTGGTCTTAGGCTGAGTTTCTGGGCGCTCTTGGCGCAACACATCAACGCGCGCAACCCGCTCACAAATGATTTCGCGGTGGGTTCTCTCGATGCCTTTTGCGTCAATCGCATTGCGGGTCCGAATGCGCCCTTCGATGCTTGCCCAGTCGCCTTTATTAAGCAGTGCCATGCGTTCGGCAATGGCCTCCCAGCCGACTATGGTGTGCCATTCGGTTTCTTCGGCAAATGCGCCATCGGCGGTTTTATAGCGGTTGGTAGTGGCGAGGCGAACATTGCACACGGCCTTGCCGTTTGCGCCGACATAGCGCAGTTCTGGATCGTTACCGACTACGCCTTGTAATTGGGCGCGGTTGATGTAGCTGCTCATGGGGTTACTCATGGAGTTCTCCGGTTAGCGCGGGGTGAAAATGTCGAAAACAGCATCCGCGCCTTCATCTGTTACGTCGGTTTCGCGCAAGGCGCTGACATCGGGCATCGAGGATGGGGCAAGCCAGGCGAGTTCTTCGGTATCTAAATTGGCATTTTCTGAAATGGATTTGAATTCATTCAATAAATCATCCGGTTTAGGTTTAACGCGCGGCGGCTCTTCGGCGTGGCCGATCACGATATTTTCAGTGCCATATTGCTCGGCATCTGGCGCGCCCGAATCCCAATCCGGCGGTGCGAGTTCATCGCTATCGGCAATGACGGCATAACCTGCTTCGCTTATGTCTTCCCCATGAGCCATATCCGTTTCATGGGTGTCGTTATCGCTGGGCGTTGACGCGGCCGTTGCTTCATCGGTCTTCTCGCTGGTTTCTGCCTGTGTTTCGGACTGCCGTGGTGTTTGCGCCAAGGGTGCAAATTGACGCGCTGCCTGCGCTTGCTCGTTGGCCAGCGGCGGTACGTAGGCTTGGCCTGGTTGTGGCGCGGCTTTATCGGTGTTTGCCTCCGGCGGCGTGCTGGTTGATATGGCGGTTGCGGCGCTCTGGTTGGCTTGCGGTGCGGCACATTTGGCGCGGGCGAGAAACAGCGGGTCTTTGAAGTACAAAATTTGCTTGCCATAAATAGGCGCTTTGCCTGCGACGAAAATCAGCATATCGCCCGCTTCTATAATGTTGCCTTGACCATCTTTTTGCGGGCCAGGCAAGCGCAGGGCTTCATCTGGAGTTAGTAATGGCCGTTGCACTTCCTGAATGCTGGTGCTGATTTGTTCGAGCATGAGCTTGGTGCGGCCACCGGAAAAGCTCTCTTGCCGCTTAATGATCGTGGTCGTGCCGCTCATTTTGCTGAGTAATTCGGCGGTTTCGATTTTGTTCGGCGCGTAAGCGATTCGGATATGGCAGTTCGACATAATCGATTCGTCTTTGCCGTAGGCCGCGTAAAGCTGGCTTAAATCTTGGGTGATGAGGTACGCCTTCATGCCATATCCGGCAATGAATGCCAGCGCCTCTTGGAAAATATCGAGCCGCCCAAGCGAGGGAAATTCATCAATCATGAGCAACAAGCGGTGCTTATAACCCGCCACCGAGCGGCCATCTTTGAATTCCATCGATTCGGTTAAATTGCGAATAATTTGGTTAATGATGAGCCGAATCAGCGGCTTTAAGCGGTCTTTATCCGATGGCGGCACCACGAGATAAAGCGACACGGGTTGTTCGGCGTTCATTAGATCGGAAACGGCAAAGTCCGATTTATCGGTGTTTGAAGCCACGATGGGGTCGCGGTATAAGGTGAGAAACGACATGGCCGTGGAGAGCACGCCCGAGCGTTCGTTTTCGGATTTATTCATCATATCCCGCGCCGATGCCGCCACCACAGGGTGCGGGTGCTCGGTGCCATCAGGCGTTTTAATGTGGCTGGTGTTCATCATCTGCGCCAGCGTTTCTTCCAGCGTGCGCGAAGGGTCGGATAGAAACATCGCAACGCCGCGCAGGGTTTTATCGCTTTCTGAATACATCACATGCAGCACGGTGCCGACGAGCAGCGCGTGGCCGGTTTTTGCCCAGTGATCGGTCATACCCTTGCCGTCGGGGTCAACAATCATGGTGACTAAGTTTTGAATATCGGCAATTTCCCGCTGTGTGCCTAATCGCACCTCATTCAACGGGTTATAACTGGCTGAACCGGTAATATCGGTGGGAGAGAACCGAATAATGCGGTTATTCGCTTCAGTTTTGCGCCAGCCTGCCGTGAGCGCGTAGTTCTCGCCCTTAATGTCGTACACCAAGGCCGAATGCCGCCAAGCCAATAGGGTAGGCAACACCAAGCCCACGCCTTTACCCGATCGGGTGGGCGCAAAGGCCATAATGTGTTCTGGGCCATCATGGCGCAGATATTGAATGTCGCCCCGTGGATTTTTCCATGCGCCAATGAATACCCCGGCGGAATCAAATACGCCCATTTCCTTGATTTCGTCCTCGCTCGCCCAATGGGCTGAACCATGCAAGGAATCCATGCCGACATTGCCAAATTTGCGCCGATACCAGTAGCTAATCAGCGCCGCGCCTACTACCGCGACCGCCGCGCCACCAATCAGCATGACATAAGCCACAAATACAATCGATTTCAGCGCGGGCACATTGCCGTATTCCCATAGCCAAATCGCAAACATCCAAGGTGCGTAGATTTTCCCAATGACGGGTGCGCCCAATGCGGCTTGGTAATCCAAGGCCGCCGCAAGGTATTGGGTGGTAATCACCGTGACAGTTAAGAGCATCAACAAACCGGCTCCGGCACCCAGTAATTGCAAGCCACCCGGCTCGGTGGGTTTGTCGGAGAGGTTATATAGCTCGGTTGGGGATGATGAGTTTTTGGCCATGATTGAATCCAGTAAATAGGGACTCAATCACGGTATCAACGAGGGCTGGAATTGGGATCGTCTCGGGTTTTAACGCCCCACCTGTTGCTCTTTTGTTTTGTTTTGCTGGTTGGCAAGCAATTTTCCTAAACCATTCGCGCCGTAATTAATGCTGGCAAAAGAGCCTAGCGCCGGTATGGCATCGAGCTTGGCGGGATGATGCACCACCACTTGATCGCGCCCATCAGCCGCCTTGCCGAACTGGGTATAAATCGCATCAGGCTCAACGGCCAAAACCTTGCCCATAATGGAACGGCGGTTTTGTTGCACAAGGTCGTCCATATCGATTACGGCATAACGTTGGCCGCCAAGTTCAACGTGCTGGTTTTCGCTTGTAATACGGAATTGATCGCGGTCGGTGGCAGGAAATATTTGCTGGGTTCGTGAGCGGTCGCGCATTCCGTCGGCAACATGCTCAGTGATCGCGACTAGATCGTTAAGCCGCATCATCCGCGAATTTTCTACACAGGTTTCACGCAATGCACGCTCACCCGTGCGTCGATCAATGTTTTTGGCAGGGTCTATGTCTTCGCAGGCAAAAGCAAACACTTCTTCTGCTTTTATTAGCGGGGGTTGCTCTGGGTAGTATTGTTCAACCTTCTCCCAAATTTGTTTGATACCCGGCTGATCGCGGGAATCAACGATGGCCGTTAGGAGTCGTCTTTTTTCGTCTGCGGTAAAAGTATTGATTCCAAAGTGTCCGATGACTTCATGTCGAAGAGTTCGCGTAAGGTCGTCTTCGTCACGAATGTTGGCAGTGGGGACGTCGCACTGTCCTCGATGAAACTCACCGTCTCTGGAAAAGTAGGCTGGGCGAAATGCACCTTTGATTTTTCCGATGTTTTCGGGGGTTGCGGCTGAGCCATACAATAACTCCTGTGTTTCTCTAACCTTGAACTGCAATGCAAATGCAGACGGGTATGTGTTGCAAAAATCAGTAATAACCTTTTTGGCTTGCTCGACGCTAATACTCATAGTATCAACGCTCAATCTGCTGATCGAGGCCTTTGCTCTGCTCTCTAGCTGTGAGCTTACCTAAACCATTCGCGCCATAGTTAATGCTGGCAAAAGAGCCTAGCGCCGGTATGGCATCGAGCTTTGCGGGATGATGCGCCACCACTTGATCGCGCCCATCAGCCGCCTTGCCAAACTGGGTATAAATCGCATCAGGCTCCACGGCCAAAACCTTGCCCATAATGGAACGGCGGTTTTGTTGCACAAGGTCGTCCATATCGATTACGGCATAGCGTTGGCCGCCCAGCTCGATATTCTTATCCCGAATCGCCCGCCCGCGCTCATCGTGACCGTATTGTTTTTCGTAACCAAAGCGGCTGTTTTCGCCAACTTCCACATCGCCTTCCATGCGGGCTTTGCTCATGGCCACTGCACGATGATCGCCGACTTTGACGATCACAGTACCGCCATCTTCACCGGCCACCGTGCCCACATAGGACATACCATCGTCCACGGCTTTTTCGATAACAAGATTCTGGCCGGTAACAAGCTGGTCAAATTCCCCTTGGGGATTTAGGACTGGAGCTTTTGGATTTGCTTGCGATATTCCGCGTCCTCGTTGAATCGCTTCATCCCCACGGACATTCTCACCATCAATTCCTTCGCCGCGCTCGAGTCGTCTTGGGGCTTGGCCGCTGGCTTGGCTAAATCCTGCTTCGGAGACAAGTCCGTCGTTTTTGAGTCCGTCAAGTTGCTTGGTAAGTCGTTGCTTGATGTGTTCATAATCACCTTCTGATTGGAGTAAGGGTAAATGTTCCCAGCCGCTTAAGCGCTGGGGATGATTGCGGTCACGGACATCATAAATGTTTAGCGTTACGGCATCGCCGAATGTGTCCTTAATTTGAGTAAGCCCTTCGGGCAAGCCGCCTTGAATTTTGGCCATGGTGTCTATGCTTGCACCTCGACCATACCCTTCAAAGCGTTGTAAGGTTTGAACTAATGCAACTTCTGGGTTGGCGTGGACAACGATAATTTCAGGCTTCATGCCCGCATCAAGTACTTGCTGGATTTTTTCAATTGAAGTTTTTGGATTAGATAGCTGCCCCTCAAAAACCATTCGAACGGACGAGCCTAGATCGCCTGTTTCGAGGATGGAAGTAGTCTTGCCCGCACCCGGAATACCGGTTAAAAAAATTACGTTATTCTGTTCTGGCGCAAGCGGATTGTTCAGGTTTTCTCGAAATAAAGCCGCCGACAACACTGCCGCCGAGTTGTGCACGGGGCTGTTAAAGTAGTTTCTGCTTTCGGGGGATGCATTGAAATCATCAAAGGTTTCCTTGAACAAATCGGCAGATACATAACGACCGCCAAACGCGCGCGGGTCGTCCTTGTAGCGGTCAATAAAATAAGCGGGGTTGTGCTGCACCGCATCCGCGACTGATTTTTGAACCCGCATCCGTTCGGGGTCTGAGTAATCAATAATTTGAATCGGCTCAAGATTAACGCGCGGCCGATTATCGTCTTGCGCAGATGCCTGCCAGGGCGCTTCTCCTCGCGCCATAATGCTCATGACTTCGGCCATGAGCGCCGTTTGGTTTGATTCAGACATAGCGTGCATTCCTCATCGTGTAATTCCCCGTTTTTGTTGACGATCGCCGACCCAAACTGCTGAACCGTTTTCGATTTTTATAACTCCGCGTTGCGCCATGGCTGCTTGCGTGCTCGCCAAGGCGGTTTGGCACTCACCCATCCAGCCCTTCATCGGTCTAGAGGGCATTACCTGACCATCGCGCGCCAATGTGGCGGCCACGGACAACAGACGTTTGGCATCGCGCGTAAACGATTCAGCATCTCCTTCTTGATACACCCCAATACCGGATTTCAAATTTTGAACATGCACGGTCGCGCCGACTTTCTGGTACTGGGGGGTATTGAGGTAATAAACCTTGCCATCGACCGCTTCTATCAGGGCATAAGGCTTCATCTTGG
The DNA here is from genome assembly GCA_050178405.1 of Halothiobacillaceae bacterium. Classification (GTDB taxonomy): domain Bacteria; phylum Pseudomonadota; class Gammaproteobacteria; order Halothiobacillales; family Halothiobacillaceae; genus Thiofaba. Next base: position 41,239 of record JBFXGB010000004.1, on the reverse strand, counting down.
CTTCGTCTTCACCCACGCCAACCACGCGCCCAAACAGCCGTTTGGCCAGTGGTTCGCGGCTATCGATATACACCAAGGACATATCGGGATCAGATAGCGTTTTGCCGTGCTGGAATTTGGTTTTTAGCCGGTCTTCGGACATTTGCCTTACCCGCAATGCCTGCTCAAAATCGCCACGGATTTCCCATTCCAACCCGCCCCGTTTTTTAGCTAATCCCATTTGCTCCAGATGGGTTAATCGCTTAATTAAGCGTAAACGATCTTGGTCTTTAATTTTCGATTGCTTAAAGTTAATCGAGTTAACATCTTCGTGACACCATTGTTTCACGGTAGATAATGCGGCTGTTTGTTTAATTAATTCTCGATCAAGCCCAGTGAATCGATTTTGATTGACCTGCCTATCCAGTGAATTGTTAATGTCAATTTCTTGACGATAACCAATATGCTGAGTGGCAATGTTTTGGGAGGCTTCTCTTAATCCAGATTTAATATATTCGCGTGGAATATGCATTTCATGGCCTGATTTGTTAATTCCACGAATAGCTACATGCACATGCGGGTTATCCGTGTTGTAGTGATCGACCGCCACCCAATCAAATTCACCGCCTAAATCGTGCTGCATTTTGGCCATAACGTCCCGCGTGTAGGTCTTTAAGTCCATTTTCTCGCCAAATTCCGGCGAAATAATCATTTTGAACATGCGCGGGTCGTTCGATGTTTGCCAATCGCGCAAAGTGCGCACCGCATCCACGCTGCCATCGGCACCAAAAGCGCCGCCTCCAACCTCCATCGCAGAATCTCGGGAAATATACTTGCCGTGTGCCGCCCATTGCCCCGGGTTTCGATTGGGCGAGTACGTCAGACGAATAGCCACCCGCTGAAAATGATTTTTTACCCCATGCGCCTTATTACCTTTTTGAAAACCAGCGCCCAGCTTGCTGTTTCTGCCAAACGTTTTGATCGAGCGCAAAAGCTTTGCCGTCTGCCTCCGCTGAACACGCAGCGAATCCTTATCGTTAACACCCTTCAAAAACCATCGTAGCGGACTTGCCCGCTCTGCTGATGAGTCAGCGCCCGAAGTTTGCGTGCCCCGCAAAGAATCATGCTTACTCATACCGTTTGCCCCTTAATGTAAAACCTATCCCAAAAAGTTTGCGTACTACGCAAACTTTTACTGGGGTGCAGTACGTTGGCAAAAAGCCCATTGCGCAACTTTTTTCTGCGCGCTGATGGGTAAATACAACCGCACCTCTTTTAGAGCGTGCCGATCAAAACGGATCACATTGATCGCGTCATCAAATAGCCGCTCATCCAGCCCGCGCAGACTGTTGAGGTCAAAAGGGTGCTCATCGCCGTTATAAATACCGATGAGCAGTCGGCGTAAAATCATCGCTTGGCCACTATCCCCTTCGGCAGCCTCAAATACGCGATAAAGAGCGGGTAGACCTAGTTGCATGGCTTCATGCCCTGCTAACTCGATGAATCGCAATTCATCGGCTAACGAATTGAGGTTATTCATAACGCATCCCCAGAAAAGTGTTGGTGAAAAGTTTGCGTACTACGCAAACTTTTTTAGTTTCGCTCATGACTTTCCGCCCCTGTTATGGCCTTGCGCGCTAGCTCAGTCATGCCGAAATCATCAGACAATCCGCCGTGAATGGCTTTTACAATTTCGTCATATCGGCGCTTGGCCTCTTGCCTTGCAAACTCTCGATCCGCTTCCTGAATCGGCGGTGTGTGGGTGAGGTAGGTGCGAAGGAAAATATCCAAGGCCGACAAAACAACCTGCTCAGTGGAGTTCAAACGTCTCATTTCCTTGGTGAGATATTGCAGCGTGTTAACCAGTCGCCTTTCAAAAGCAAGAATATGATTTTCCATTTCTGACGCTCTTTGCGTTTCGCGCAAATCGGTCTCAATAATTTCTCTTAATAACGACACTACCGTTTTTTGCTCGTTTTTCGCGCGGGTGAGTAGCTTTTCGTGCTTTTCTGCCGTCATTCTAAAATTAATTCTCGACGTTTTTACTGCGTTAATTCGCTTCATATTTGATTCCTAGATTTTGCGTGGTGCGAAAAAAACACCGAATGGTTGTTTTTTTGTGTCGCCACAATGGCGACAGAACTACGCTATCAGTCGCCGCAGGATTTCGGCTTAACATCAACGCTTGCGAGGATTTAAAGCCAATACACGTCGCCACCCCTTTATGTTCCACTAACATTCCTAGTAGCCTCTTTTTTCGTTTTGCCCTTTAAATGCAGCTTCTAGGGATTTGAATACTGCCAAATCGCTCCAGTTGCTTATTTCATTCATCAAATGTCAGCCCAAAGAAAAGTTTGCGTACTACGCAAACTTTTAGCCTAGGCCGGAACGTAACGATCGGGTATTCATACGATGTTCATGCGGCTCTTAAATCAAAGGGTTGATTAAAATTTCACCATCGCGCTAAGTTCTTGATGAATATCTATCAATACAGCGTTATTCATCCAGTTATCCACTGTGAATGTGGATAAGCTAATTTTGAAAAGTTTGCGTGCTACGCAAACTTTGCCTTGGGAACGTTTGGGGAAATCATCGATTGGGGAAAAAACATCCCAAGCGACCAAGCCTGAATTCCGCCCATCTCGCGTATCTCTTGAAAGGTCGCTAATGACTTTTAGAGGAGAACCTAGATGAAATTTGACCCATCAGAAATCAACCGGCTTCGTGCGATTCCACTCACGGCGGTACTTGAGCACTTTGGCTGTGAGCCTGATCCATCCGACCCCAAGTATCAGTTTCAAAGCCCTGTAGGACGACTCTCAATTGACCGTCAATCTCAAACACGGTTTTATGCCCACGACATAGGGGTGGGTGGTGGCGGAGCACTCGACTTAGCCCAGCTTCTGCAAACCTCCCAACTCGACAAACAAGACCGAGAAGCCTTCAAGGAGGCAGTGCAAATCTTGGGCGGTTCCATCACGCCACAAGCGATTGAGCGCGCGCAGAAAAGTGAGCAAGAAGCCAAAGCAACCTTTAGCGAGCCACCTAAACAGTCAGAAAACCCCAAGCATATTGAAGCGGTCAAGGACTACCTCATTGAGGAGCGAAAGCTATCGCCTGGATGGGTTAATCGGCTTTTCGAGCAGCGCAAAATTTTTGCTGGTGTTAGCCCACAAGGTTTCGTGAATGCGTGTTTTGCTCTCGACAACGGTTCTATCGAGCAGCGCGGCCTTAGCGAAAAACCGTTTCATGGCGTGGCCGGTGAAAAAGGATTTTGGACGCTCAACATCGGCAAACCTGAGCGCGTGGTGTATGTGGAGTCGGCGATTGATGCTGTGAGCTATGCCGAAATCGCCTACAAAAACAAAGAGCGGAATTTCTCGGTGGTATCCATAACTGGCTCATCGCGTGAAAAACTTCAATCCCATGTGCTCGAAAATACAAATAAAGGCCTAAAAATCCAATCTGCCTTTGATGTAGATAAGGCGGGTGAAAATTATCATCAGCGCGTGCTTGAAGTTAATCCAAGTGCCACCCGATTAAAACCAACAATGGGCAAGGATTGGAATGACCAATTAAAAGTAACAAAAATAATGCAGCAAAATCCAGATGTAAAAACACTCGTTGAAAAAGAAATAAATACTCGTCGTGAAAAGTCCGTGTCGAGGTAATGCGTGACACCAAAGTATCGAACCATTTGAAGTAATTTTTTAACAACTCAACCTGCAAAACTGGTCGCCATACATTTGATATCGCTTAAAGTCGCCTGCTTGTTGGGCGATGACCATTTGGGCACTCAGGCGTTTAAGCTCGGCCTTAACAAATTCATCGGCTTTATCGTCTTTGACGGGCAAGGCCGTCTGGTAATCGTTTTTGCGACGCTCGGCAAGGCCTAGGCCTGCTTCAGGGATAAAAACGCCCTGCATGGCGCTCTCAACGAGTTTTCGGATGTAACCAACGGGCGAGGTGATTTTATTTATGCGCGCGGCCATCTCATCGATAACGGCTTGTCGTAGCTCAGTAGGGCAGGGCTTTAGGTGTGCCAGCATCCCTTTTTTGTCGCTTTCCTTCAGGCTCGTCGGGAAAATCAAGACTTCTTCCCAAGAAGTTGTTTTATTTTCTTTTTTGCCTGTCGTGACCTGCTCCGTCGGTTGTTGCTTGCTTGGATTAAGTGATCTATCGGCAGAACCACCACCCCGTCGTACTGATTCATGCGACGAAGCTTCGTTAGTCGTAGTGGTTGTTTGATTTACATAGATATTAGATATTAGATGTGTGTCGGCTTTTTTTGATTTTTCAGTTTTTATTTTTTTGTTTACAGTGCTCAAAACAGCATCAGAAATGCTTTCTCCATCGCGCCTTCTTTGATCAATGTTTGTGTCGGGTTTATTTTTACCGGAAAAATACGCATCGGGAGAAAGCGCGTCTTTTGCGTAGGGTAAAAAAAACATAAGGTATCCATCTTTATTCTCGATGCGCTCAATTAATCCGGCGCGCTCAATCCAGCCAAGAAGCCGCCTTATTTTTGATTTATCTGGGCGCTCTCCTGTCATGCCTTGATGGGGGAATACCTCAGCGAGCTCGCAGAGCATTAAAAGACTAATTCGGCGCACTGGACCGCCAACAATAGCGGTTGAGTAGTCCATGTAACGCCGCAAGCCGCGCAGATATAAAAGCTGTGCCGCCCAAGGCAAGCCGTGGAGCAGGTCATCTTCTACTGATGAAAAATAGGTGTAAGAAACTGATTTGATATTCATTGTAGAGACAGCCCTTCTGAATTGGTGGTTAAGCGCCGGTAAATCGGCCAAATTTCCCCGAGATCCTCGCCGTAGGCGCGAACACCCCGCTCATCCTGATCAGGCTCGGCGCGTTGCGCTTCAATTTCTTTCCAAAAAGCCGGCAAAAAATCCGTTGGATATAAACCCGCCGCCTCGCACCAAAACCCTGAACCGCCTTCATCAATTGAAGCGGATTCAATCCATCGCTCAAGCGTTGGCCATTCACTTTTCCATCGTGTGGAGACAGCGACACACGCCGCTATATAAAAAATGTCTTGAGCCAACGCCCGAGAAAAAAACGCATCCTTACTAAAAGCTTCAAGCAAGGCTGACAGATTGGCAGGATCGGCCGGTGGCCTCGGCGTGCGCGCCCTGCGCGTTTTAATCGCGGCAGGCGAATCAAATAAATCGAGATGAAGACTGGGCACATCCACACGCTTTGGTGTGGGTTTGTGCCGCAGTGCACGCCCACGTAGCGACGCACCCGTAAAACGCGGAGGCTCTACAAATCCTTGGCTGAAAATATCGAGACAAAGCTGCCCCTTACCCCAACTGGGGGTATGATTCACGTTCATGGCACGCATTCCTTTAGAAAGTGGTTTGGCGTGGCGTGATTATTAGGAACGAATGTTCCCATGTCAAGGGGTTTTGCTGAATGATTGTTCCGACTTCAGATCGTTTGCGTGAGGAGCGAGTCCGAATGGGCTTGTCCCAAGCGGCGTTTGCTGAGCGAGCTGGTACCACGGGGCGGTCGCAAAGAAATTACGAATCAGGTGAACGTTTCCCTGATTCCAACTACCTTGAGGCTTTGGCCAAGATTGGTGTCGATGTCCTCTACATCCTCACTGGGCGGCGAGAACCCGAGATGCTATCCAACGAAGAAAAGTCACTAATCGATATTTACCGCGCTGCCGATGTAGCCACGCGCTATCGGATATTAAGCAGCCTGCACGAAGGCAAAACCCTCGCCCAAGCCGCCGCCGATGCCAATCAAGTTACGCAAGTCATCACCGGCACCGCTGGCCAAGTGGCGGGTCGGGATATAAATTCGAAATAGTTTGATGTAACTACAGAACGAACCTACAATAAAATCACAATGGAACTTGAATGGGATGCTGATAAAGCGTCAAAAAATCTGAAGAAACACGGCGTTTCCTTCGAGGATGCCGAGCTTGTTTTTTACGACATCGGGCGGATTGAAACGCACGACGGACGCGAGGACTACGGGGAAGAACGATGGGCAACGATTGGGCTTGCTTATTCGTCTGTTCTGTATGTGGTCTACACGGTTAGGCACGAAGAAACCATCCGCCTTATCTCTGCGAGGAAAGCCAATGCCAACGAAAAAAAACAATATCGTGAAGCGAACTCTTGATCTGAAAAACCTGCCCGTCTTGAGCGCTAAGCAGAAGGCTCGACTGGATGCCGTAGCGGCCATGCCAGATGAGCAGATCGATTACAGCGATGCCCCTTATTTGCCCGATGCCGTTTGGGTGAGGGCAGCCGATCAGTTGCCCCATACCAAGAAGCAAATCACGCTGCGCATTGATGCCGAAGTGTTAGCGTTCTTCAAGCACGGCGGGGCGCGGTATCAGTCCCGCATGAACGCTGTTTTGCGCTCTTACGTTGAGGCACACAAGGCACACGCGAAATAATCTGACGGTTATGGAGGCTTTATCATGGCTGCAACTGCATTTGTCTGGGTTCGGATTGATGAAACGCTGAAAAATGAAGCTGACGCTGTGCTGGCTGATATGGGTTTGACCGTTTCGGATGTGGTGCGCATCGCACTGACCAAGATCGCCAAGGAAAAAGCATTGCCGTTTGATATATGCACACCTAATGCACTGACGGCGGAAACGCTGGCAAAGAGCGAGCGTGGCGAGGATGTGCATCATGCTAAAGATGCGGATGACCTCTTTGAGCAGCTCGGTATCGCTCGTGGCGGTTAGGGAGATAATTTCGAAATGTTTGTAGGGCGTTATTGAATATAGGAGCCAAAAAATGCTTGCCATCCGATTGCCCGCTGAAATAGAAAGCCGCCTTCAAGCGCTGGCGCAAGCCACGGGGCGCACCAAAACATTCTATGCCCGAGAAGCCATTCTTGAGCATTTGGACGACCTCGAAGACTTGTACCTAGCCGAGAAACGTCTGATCGATATTCGCGCAGGCCGCAGCCGCACTTACACGCTGGAAGAAGTGGAGCGCGATCTTGGCTTGGCAGATTGAGATCGACGACAAGGCCAAGAAGCACTTGGCCGGATTGGATAAGGTGCAGGCTAAGCGCATTACGGTTTTTTTGAGGGAGCGCGTTGCATCGCTCGACGACCCGCCTAGCATCGGTGAAGCCCTCAAGGGTTCGGAGTTGGGTGAGTTCTGGAAATACCGCGTGGGTGATTATCGCGTTATTGCCAGCATCGAGGATAAGGTGTTACGCATTCTTGTCGTGAAAATTGGCAATCGAAAAGAAGTTTATCGTTAGTCATTAAATACAGGGGAGTAATTAAGTGTCATGATTGCGTCAAATGTCGCTACACAACTGATTGATGGCGCTGTCCAAGTTTCTGGAAGGGATGTCATTAATTACAATCAATGTTTTTTGTTGATCGTATTAAAAAAATCCACCCAATGTCGTAGGACGACTGTGATGGCATAGGTTCATCCTAGGCTTTTGTCTTTTCTATATTTTTTCAAAAAGTGAGTTTTCATTATGAACAAAACAGCGCAAAAGAATAAACGCATGCCTCTAAATCCCTCCGTTTTAATAGCGACTTTCGCCTTAGTTTCTGCTGGGTCATTGGCACTGAGTGGGTGCTCCAGTCCGAAAAGTGAAATGGCGGATGCAATCAATAAATCGTTGGCAGAAAATCCGCAAAACCAAGATGTCAGCTTACAGGTTAAATTGCCTCAGCTTGATACACGCCCGACTAATGAGAAAGAAAGTGCATTTGGCTTGGTTTTGCCAGATGAAAAAAACACCGCCATTGGCAAGGCGCTCGATGATTTAGCTTCTGCTAAGTTGATTGGTGCGCAAGTTGTGGAGGTTTATCCGAAAAAAAATACAGGCTTCATGTCGAAAGACGAAGTTTCTTACGTCCTTGCTATGGATAAAGCAAGTCTCGATTCTCCAAGTGCCAAGGAGATCATGCAACAGTTAAAACAGGCTTCCCCAGGCGCGGTTTGGTCTGATTTGGGAGACGCTTACTACATCTTTGGTAGTCAAGGTTATGTAGCAACAACGGGTGTGATTGATAGTTCAATCAAGGATAAAGTTGACCCAAATTTTTTTGCAGTGGTTAAAAAAAATCAGAGCACAAGTCCAATGGCAAAGCGTTTGATTAAGCTCGCAGAAAACGGATATTTATTAAAAGAGGAAAAGAAGGTTTACGCATTCTCGGATATTCCTTTTTTGGGTGAGTGGACAGGAGATCCAAAGCGCTATGAAATGCTTGATAAAGAAGATGTATTTCTATTTTTTATAACCGATAAAGGGAAGGGGGTTATAAGCGCCAATCCTTTTGTGCCAAATATGCGTGGTGTCAGATATTCGCCCAGCGTAAAAGTCGCAGAATCTATTGTTAATAAAATTCTAAGTATTGATGTTTCGAGTAATAATTTTTCTGGAAAAACAGTCGCATTAGTTGATTTTGAAGAAACCAAAGTTTTAACGGATATAAATAAAACAGCCAACCTAGAATTAAAAGACCCTGATATTAATAACGGTAAACCGATACTGTCTCAGGCGCAGATAGTGGAAGGAGAGGTTGTTAGTTATAAACCAAGCGAAATCCTGTCTACTAATCCAATCCAAGCGGTATCTTATACAATATTTAATGATGTAAATTCGCTGATAATGCGGGCTCCTTTCGACTCAGGTTCCTTGAGAGTTGATTTAGGGCAGTGGAAACTTAAATCCGTAGATAACTTCAGTAAGGAAAAAAACGCATTTTTTGGCGGCCAAATCGCCCAATGTACGTTCCAGTTTGAGTACAACCCAAAAATTAAACCATTGCTTAAGCAGTTGGCTGCGCTTGGCTTAACCGAAAAAGATTTGCCGAAGAGCAATGAAACCAAACCGTTTGATTGTGTTGTAACGGCAATGGAAAAAGGCTTTACGAGCATGGGATGCAGCCCTTCATCTGGGAAGGGTGGCTTTTAGTTTTTAGGGTATTCTTAATTTTTCGTTGAGACCCCAGCCAAGGCTTGGCTGCGTCACCAATGCCGACGTGTCACCGACACGGTGCTGTTCGACCGGCGCATGACTTCATCGGCTTCGATCTTGCTTCGCGCCTGCTCCAGATCGACTGGATCGGCCACGCTGTCGATGTGAGCGTCAATGCCAAATTTCCGACCCTGCTGTCGGTAGAACGCCAAGACTTCCATCTCGTCGGCGGATAGCATGGCGAAGATGCGCCCATGCAACGCAAGGGCGGCTTCGACGGGGAAACGCGGCGCGGCGTTCATACGTGCGCTGCCGGCTGCTGGATGGGCTGAACCGCAAGGCGCAATCCCATCGTCTTGAGAATCGCCGACAGGCTGCGAATCTCGGGGTTGCCCTTCGCGGACAGCGTGCGGTAGATGTGCGTGCCGTTGAGCTGCGCCTTCTCTGCTATTTTCGACACGCCGCCGAATGCCTTCGTCATCTGGCGAAGCGCGATCAGTAACTCCCCTTGGTCGCCGTCTTCAAGGATGCTGTTCAGCAGATCCACCGCATAGGCTGGGTCTTTGCGGAAGACTTCAGCCATCGCGTCGTCGTGTGCTCGATCTTTCATCGCTCTTTCTCCTGTTTTACGTTGCTGCGCTGCCAGTCCTTCCAGTATTCGCACGCCTTCGATATGTCGGCGTCCTGCGAACGCTTGATGCCACCGCAAAGCAACAAGACCACGGTTTGCTCGGCCTGCGCGTAATAGACGCGGTAGCCCGGCCCTATGTCGATACGAAGCTCCCACACACCTTCCCTGCATGGCTTGTGGTCGCCGAAATTGCCAAGCTCGGCGCGGTAAATGCGCCGGTCAATGGCGATTTTCGCCTTGATGTCCCTTACCTTGTCGCGCCAGTCCTCGAACACGTCGCGGCCGTCGTCGGTGATGTAGTGCTTTATTTCTAACATGCTTTATTTTCGCTTATAAGCGAAAATATGTCAAGGGCTTTGGTGACAGAATCCGCCAAACTGGTGGAAGTTTTTAACTGGCATTTTGAGCCAATTCCTGCCTCTTAGTGAATCCTGTAGGTATCAACTACAGGAGAACACCATGCTTGATGAAGTCACGCACCGCCGCTTATTGGAAAAACTCGAACGCGAAGGCGGCTCGGTTTTTATTGAGGCACTTAAAAACCCCGATGTGATTGAAGTCATGCGCAATTCGGATGGCCGCTTGTGGGCGGATTTCGCCGGAGTGGGTATGAAATGTTTAGGTGAGATGAGCGCATCCCGCGCCGAATCGATTTTATCCACTTGTGCCTCGATGTTGGGCACGGCTTTAACCCGTGAAAACCCGATATTGGAAGGCGAATTCCCACTGGATAGCTCGCGGCTTCAAGGGTTAATTCCACCTATATCTTCAACCGCTGTTTTTGCGATTCGTAAAAAAGCCCTCAAGGTTTTTACGCTGACCGATTACATCGAGCGCGGCATTCTTGCCCAGCACACGGTTAAGCCCCAAGATTTTCTTTCCCTAACAGCAAATACACCCAAAGATTCTGCCGATCATTGGCCTAGCCTATCGTTCTCGGATCGGCTCGAATGGGCGATTCGGGAAAAGATGAACATTCTGGTCGTGGGCGGCACGGGATCGGGAAAAACTACACTGGCTAATGCGCTATTGCATTCATTATCAGAGCAATGCCCCAATGACCGAATTGTGGCCATCGAAGACACCATGGAATTACAAGTGCGCGTCGAAAACGCAGTTTTGCTGCGGGCGAGTGAACATGTACCCATGTCGCGCTTGCTCCGCGCTACCATGCGCCTGCGCCCTGATCGGATTATCGTTGGCGAAGTGCGCGGCGGTGAGGCGTATACCTTGCTTAAATCTTGGAATAGCGGCCATCCTGGCGGTTTGGCAACCATTCACGCGAATAGTGCTGAGGAAGGCCTCGATAAACTGAGCCAATATATTTTTGAAGCGCCCGATGCCCGTAATTTTTCAAATGATATGGTGGGCAGAATGATTGCCAGCACGGTCAATGTGGTGGTGTTTATCGAGCGTATTTCTGGCGCAGCGGGTCGCAAGGTGTCGCAAGTCGTGCGCGTGCAGGGATTCAAAGATGGCCGGTTTGTGTTTGTGAGGTAAACATGTCTGAAAAAAACATGACCGGGTCTGAGTTAGGTGAAAAACTGCTCGCATCTGTGCGTCAAATGAAGGCGGGTCATTCTGCCCGCGCGACGTATGTTGTTAGTTTGAATTCCCAATCCTCTTGATAAGTTGATGTTACGGGCAAACGACGCTCAAGCGTGCCGCTGAGCTTCATAGCCGCCGTCCAAAATGCCACGCAGAGTGCCAGCGAGCAGGTCGAGGTTATCCGCTTGGGCAATGCTGTCGCCACCGCAACCTTCAGTGGCTTTGGAACGTGCTTTTGCCCGACGCAGTGAATTTGGTTTTTCTTAAATGGAGGTTTTTGTGTCGCAGTCTACCGTTTGGTCTTCGAGCCCCTCTCAGCTTACTAACGCGGGCTGGTATGTTTTCGGCGCTTTGTTTTTCTGGTTAATCATTCCCATGCTTATTGCGCTTTGGATGTTTTGGAGTGTAAAAACGACAACCTACGCATTGAGTAAAGAGCGCTTAACCTATCGTCGCGGCATCATTAACCGAGTAACCGACGAAATGGAGCTTTACCGTGTCAACGACCACCATTTTGAGCAACCGCTTTGGCTGCGCATCTTTGGGCTCGGCAATATCGTGCTTCATACCTCCGATGCGTCCCATCCAACCTTTAAGATTGCTGCGATTAAAGATGGCGAGCGCATCCGCGAATTGATCCGTAATCAAGTCGAAGAGTGCCGCATGAAGCGTCGCGTTCTTGAGATTTCAAATCCAAACTAAAATATGACAAAAGGTGACTTCTAAAAACCCTCATTTCGTCACTCCAGTGAATGCTTTATTCTTTATAAATCAACGTATATGGATTCATATGTTTACGGGGGTGAGGATTTTTTGACGCCCCAAAAGTTCAATCAATGAAAAGCCCCTGTTGCACCGTGCAATCGGGTTTTTGTGTCGCTCATTCTCGTCCTCTCCGACCTATCCCAACCTGTTCAAAAATATCTAGCTGGGTGCTCCAGCCATACAATTCTTGTTAATTCGAATTCCCAACCTCCTTGATAGCTTGATGTGGCGGCAAAAAACCGCATCACCATTTTTGAATCAAGAGGTTGATATGAAAAAAATCCTGTCTGTGTTCCGCCGTGCTGGCGAGGCTGTCAATAACAAAATTTACCACTACGCCGCCATTGGTGCCGCTGATGAGCGTGTAACCAAGCTTGGGCGGCGTTTTGCATTTCTGAGTGTTCTGGGTGTGGCTGCTCTGGCGGTGTCTGAACCCTCTATGGCGGGTACTACCACGGGTTTACCCTGGGAAACGCCGATGGACACTATTAAACAATCACTCACCGGGCCGATTGCCTTGGCTATTTCAATCATCGCATTGGCCGCAGCGGGCGCGGCGCTGGTATTCGGTGGTGAGTTATCTGAGTTCACCCGAAAAATCATCATGCTGGTGATGGCCTTGGCCTTGTTGGTGTCTGGCGCGGCGATTATGACCAAGCTCTTTGCCGCTTCTGGCGCGATCATTCACTAATTGGATGTCAGGGCGCTTTCGAGTGCCCTGATTTTCGGCATCAAAAGGAGGAGCTTATGAGTTCTAACCACCGAACCATCCCAATTCACACGGCATTTAACCGCGCTCACCTTCTGCTAGGCGCTGAGCGGGAGCTTGCTCTGCTTAGTTTTTTGATCGTCGCTCTTGTGGTGATCTCAGGAATGAACCCGCTCAGTTTTATTACAGGAGCCTTGCTGTGGTCTGTGATGATCGGCATTGTCATTCGTATGGCTAAGGCTGACACGATGTTGAGTAAAGTGTATCTAAAACACATTAAATATCGCGATTATTACCCAGCAAAATCAGGCGCATACCAGAGGAACTGAAGAAAGTGCTTAAATTAAAACAATATCGAGATTCGGCCATTGGTCTGCCTGATTTACTTAATTATGCCTTGATGCCCGACGATGGAATCGTCCAAGGTAAAGATGGTTCTTTAATGGCAAACTGGTACTTTCGGGGTGAGGATATGGGTTCTTCTACACATCAAGAACTCGCCCAGCTCTCAGCGCGCTTGAATCACACGCTCGTTCAATTAGGTTCGGGCTGGATGCTTCACGTTGATGCGATTCGCCAGTACGCTCGCAATTATCCCGCCGTATGTCCGTTCCCCGATCGCACCACCTTGGTGATGGATGCCGAGCGCCGCGTGCAATATGAGCAAGAAGCCGTGCATCTGGAGTCGGTTTATGTCATGACACTGACGTATTTGCCGCCTCAAGCCTCGGAAACCAAGATCGCAGGCTGGATTTACGCCGGTAAAAAAAATGATAACGAAGGTATGGCGGGACGAATCATTCAGCAATTCAAAAATACGTTGGACGATTTTGAATCGGCCATTTCTGGCGTGCTGAAAGGCCGCAGGATGCGCGCCACCGAGCATACCGACGAATGGGGTAAAACGTATATCCTCGATGAGCAGTTGCGTTACCTGAACTATTGCATCACCGGTGAAAATCATCCCGTGCGCTTGCCGTCGGTACCCATGTACTTAGATGCGATTATCGGCAATCAGCCCTTACTTACCGGTATTGAACCCCAGATTGGTGATAAACATATTGCCGTGATTGCGCTGGATGGCTATCCACAAGAGAGCTGGCCGGGGATGCTTGGCGTATTAGATACCTTGCCGATTAGTTATCGATGGAGCACACGGTTCATTTTTCTCGATGGCCATGAGGCCAAAGCCATCATGAACAAACACCGTAAAAAATGGCAACAGAAACAGCGCGGCCTTAAAGATCAGATTTTCAACACAGCCTCAGGCGCGGTTGACCTTGATGCGGTCGCCCAAACGAATGACGTGGAATCGGCCATGTCTGAGGTGGAATCGGGCGTTTTGAAATTTGGTTATCACACGGCCAACATCATCGTGTTGCACAATGATCCGATCGTATTAAAAGAACACGCGCAAAAAGTGCGTAAAATCATTCTAGAAATGGGCTTTGGTGCGCGGATTGAAACCATTAATGCCGTAGAAGCTTGGCTTGGCTCTTTGCCTGGGCACAGCCAATACAACGTGCGCCGCCCTTTGCTCCATACCTTAAACTTGTCCGACATGCTTCCGATCACCTCCGTGTGGGCAGGCAACGAATTTAATCCATGCCCGTTCTATCCCGAGCAGTCGCCTCCTTTAACCTACACCGCCACGACAGGGCATACCCCGTTTCGGCTCTCGCTGCATGTGGGCGATGTGGGACATACCCTCATGCTGGGTAAAACCGGTGGCGGTAAATCGACCGCCTTAGCGTTTCTCGCCGCCCAGCATTTCCGTTACCCTAATGCGCAAGTTTTTTCCTTCGATAAAGGCTATTCAAGCTTTGTGCTCTGCAATGCCGCCGGTGGCGAGTATTACGATATTGCGGGTGAAGATAGCGAACTGGCGTTCTGCCCGCTGGCGCAAATTGATTCCAAAGAAGAACAATCGTGGGCAGTGGAGTGGGTTGAAACCTTGCTTGTTTTGCAAGGCGTGACAATCAACCCCAATAATCGCAGCCTGATCTACGATGCCGTATTGCGCTTGAGCCATAGCAGCGTGCGCACGCTCACCGAGTTTGTCTCTCAAATTCAGGATGTGGGTATGCGCAGCGCGCTTAATTTCTACACCATGGCAGGGCCATTGGGTCATCTGCTGGATGCTGAAAAAGACGGCCTCAAAGCGAACCGCTATCAAGTGTTTGAAATGGAACACCTGATGAACATGGGCGAGAAGGCCGTAATTCCCGTTTTGCTTTACTTGTTTCGGCAAGTGGAGCGCCGATTAGATGGCCGCCCCACACTGGTCTTCATTGATGAAGCGTGGCTGGCACTGTCACACCCCATGTTTCGGGAAAAAGTGCGCGAATGGCTTAAAACATGGCGCAAAAAGAATGCCGCTGCCGTGCTCGCGACCCAAGAGCTGGCCGATGTCATGAATAGCCCCATCCGAGATGCCATTCTCGCCAGTTGCCCGACGAAAATATTGCTCCCTAACCCAGAGGCGCAAGAACCCGCCCAACGGGACTGGTATCAGGAAATTGGCCTGAATGAGCGCGAGATTGAAATTTTAGCCAATGCCACCCCCAAGCGGCATTACTACTACAAATCACCCAATGGCCGCCGCGTGTTTGATTTAGGCTTAGGCGCAGTGGCCTTGGCATTTACCGCCAAATCAAGCCCAGAGCAGATTAAACAGGCCAGAGCGATGATTGCTGAATATGGCAACTCATGGCCTGCCCACTGGCTGGATCAGCATGGACTGAGCGAATGGGGTAGTTATTGGCGTGGTTTGTAGGTAGCGAAGGTTATAAGCCGAATTCCAAAACCACTTGCTAATGTTTTTCTTGTCAATCAACGAGGAGCAGTGTTATGGAATTTAAACTTCGCGCAACCGCCGTGGCTATCGTGATAGCTACACCACTAACTTTTCTTAGTCTGCCTGCTGCCTACGCAGGCGGCGGTGCCCCTGCGGTACCTGTGGATGCGACCGAAATCACTCAGCTTGCCAATAACCTAGAGCTTGCGGCTAGCGTAGCGAAAGAAGCCGAACAAGTTTCCAATCAATTGCTCCAGATTCAAAATCAAATTCAGGCGTATAAAGACATGGTGACGAATACCTTAAATATTCCAAACCAGATATGGGCGCAGGCCGACGGTTTGTTAAATCAACTCGTTGGTATTGTTAATCAAGGCCAAGCTTTGGCATTTTCTGCCACCAACATTAATGACCTGTTCAAGTTAAAATATCCTGGATATACCCCACCGCAGGATTTTGGCGCGGCGTATAGGGATATTTCCGATGAAACATTGAAAGTAGCCAGAGATGCGGCTTATTCTGCGGGTCTTCAAATGGAGGATCTCGTCAGTGAAGAAAGTGTAATGAAGGCGCTTGAGACGCAAAGTAAATCAGCGAAGGGGCGTATGCAGGCCATTGAAGCGGGTAATGCCATTGCCTTAGCGCAAGTGCAGCAAACCCGTAAACTACGCGCCATACAAGCAGAGCAATTAAAGGCTCAGTCCGCCTATACAGCAGGAGAAGAGCAAAAGAAAGTTAACGAAGAAATGCTTATAAAAGAAACGCTTAACTTCACTGTAACCCCATTGGATAAAAGTCCTCTGCAACAGTACCGTCCATAAATTTTAGGAGAATATTATATGTTTGGCTCGAAAAGAAATTTGATATTGATTGTCGTCATTGTGGTAATTGCATTTGCCTTTGGTGGGTATTTTACTTTGTTCTCAGGGGATGCAAAAAAAGAAGTCAATGAAGCAAATGTACTCGACTTTACTGTAACCCAATTGGATAAAAGTCCTCTTCAACAGTATCGTCCATAAATATGAATAAATTTTATCTATAAAAAATGAAAAATAATCAGTCCAAGCCAAGGCTTTTGTTTTTTATGATGTCAATCGTTATTTTAACGATTTTCTCATCATCCTCTTTTGCTGTTGACGCAACCACAGGGGCTATGATTCCAGATGTGTCTAACCAATTTCTTAAGGCGGCTGCTACCTGGGAGACGCGCGCTATGGAAATTGGAAAATGGATTTTTCTTACTTTAGCCGTTCTC
Source organism: Halothiobacillaceae bacterium (assembly GCA_050178405.1). Lineage (GTDB taxonomy): Bacteria > Pseudomonadota > Gammaproteobacteria > Halothiobacillales > Halothiobacillaceae > Thiofaba. The sequence continues at coordinate 24,615 of JBFXGB010000004.1, read as the reverse complement.
GAATTGACCTGGGCTGCTGCGTTGTGGTCTATGGAAAAGGATAGCCCAAGTTCTTTAATGGTTGCCTTGGTTCGAAAGATGATGGTGCTAGGTTTCTTTTACACATTTTTGATACAGGCTCCGACATGGATTCCTGCCATTGTTAATTCATTGCAACAATCAGGTGCTTATATTGGAGGTCATACCGTCGCATCAGTAACCCCATTAACTATTGTTGAGCATGGAATTAATGTAGTTAAGTCCATCTGGAAGGTTTTTTCAGATTCTGAAGAATTCGGTTCGCTTTCTACGATTGGTATTTCTATCATCATGGGTTTTTTATTAATTTTTGTAACAATCGCCATCATGCTCTCGTTTATTTTTATTGCGATTGAATACACTATTACCGTGATCGAGTCGTACATTGTAATGGGTATGGGCCTGATGCTGATGGGGTTTTCTGGTAGCCAGTGGACTCGGGATTTTTCCCAAAAATATATTGGTTATGCGTTTTCCGTGGGCATCAAGCTCATGGTGTTAATGCTTTTATTGTCACTCATCATGACAATCACCAGTACATGGAATGCGGATTTAACAGCAGCCCTTAATGGTAAAAAGATGAACGATTGGGTTCAGCCGATGCTCATGATTGCAGGCTCATCCATTTTAATCGGTTTACTCGCCATTAAAATTCCATCCTTGGCTTCATCCTTGCTTTCTGGCGCTCCCTCTTTGGGTGGTGCAGCGGCTGTTGGTGCGGCGGCTGGTGCAGCCGCAGGCGTGGCTGGTTTGGCGGCGGGTGGTTCCAAAATTCTTGGGGCGGGCGCAAAGGCGGCGGGTGCCGTCGGTGGTGCTGCGACCAAAGGGATTGCGGCGGCGGCTGTTGGCGCAACCGGCATGGCACAGGCGGCCGGTGCCGCGTCAAATCTCGCAACCGCATCCGGCTTTACGCCGGGCTCGGCTGTCCATGCGGGCGCGGCGGCTGGACATATGGTTGCTGGTTTGGGTGGCATGGCTGGGGCAGGGTTAAAGAATGTGTCTGATAAGGCCGGGGCGGCACTGGATGGCGCTACCAAACAGGCCGGAGAGAAGTGGAACAATGCGGTATCAAACTCGATCGGCGGCAAACTGGCATCAAGTCTTGATGAAAAAGCAGTTGATAAACTGAGTGCATCTGAAAGTCAATCGGGTGAACAAGCAGGCGCATCAGACAATACCTCATCTAGCTCATCTGGCGCATCGGCATCCAGCGTGCCGCCGCCATCCCAACCTCCTCAAGCATCATCACCGGATAAAACTAAACCGCCTACGGTGAGTCCTCCCCGTAACCCTAACCCCCAAAAAGGCAGCTTCAAAGAACAGCTTAAAAAAGCAGTGCAACAATTACCCCTCGATCACGGCGCCGTGGCCGCCGCCGCACCCAAGCTGGATCACCACGAGCCATAAGCGGCTTATGTCTGGGAAAAACCCCAAAACGCGCTAACTTGAATTCCGCCCCGACTCGATACCTTGGTATCAGTCAATTAAGGGGCGGTTTTTTATGCGTGTTCACAAACGAAGCTTGATCGGGGTTTTAGCTGTTATGGCGGTATTTGGCGCTGCTATTTTGACCGCGCGTGCGTTCGGAGTGTTTTACAACGATACGCCCTCGATTCCTGAAGGCTTTTGGTACTCCACAGGCAGCTCCACGCCAGTGATGGGGGATTTCGTGGCGGCGTGCCCGCCTGCATTGGCCGCTCAATTAGCGCTTGAGCGGGATTATCTGCCCGCTGGCCGGTGCGGCACGGTGCCTTTGCTCAAAGAGGTGTACGCCACGCCGTTTGATCTTGTCCAAATTGAGGGCGACACCCTGCGCGTCCAGCATGGCACTCACGCCATCAACCGCCCCATCAATATCTTGCAACACGATCCTGAAGGCCGCCCCTTAGTTCAAGCCACCGGCGGCGTTTTGAACGCTAACCAGTATTGGCTGGGGAGTTCATGCCCGATTGGGTTTGATAGCCGCTATTTCGGCGCAGTTCCGCGCGAAAACATTATTTCGGTCATAAGGCCGCTGTTCACTTGGTAACGATTGGGGAGATCAATCATGCGCGTGTATTTATGTGAAAAACCCTCGCAAGCGCGGGATATTGCCGCTGTGTTGGGTGTGCAATCAAAAGACAAAAGCTCGATTACAACCAACGATGGCGTGGTGACATGGGCATTTGGCCACTTGCTTGAGCAAATGCCGCCCGATGCCTACGACGAGGCACATAAAGGCTGGGCATTGGCACCGCTGCCCATTGCGCCCTTGCAGTGGAAAGTTGAAGTCAAATCGAGTGCCAAGGAGCAATTCAAAGCCATCGCGGCTTTGCTCAAAAAGGCCACCGAAGTCGTGATTGCGACCGATGCCGACCGAGAGGGGGAGATGATCGCCCGCGAACTCATGGACTATGTGGGGTTCAAAGGTAAAGTGCAGCGACTTTGGCTTTCTGCGCTCGATGTTGCTTCGGTCAAAAAAGCGCTGGCCAGCTTAAAGCCAGGCAGTGCCACGGCGGGTTTATACCAATCGGCGCTTGGCCGCTCGCGGGCGGATTGGCTGGTTGGCATGAACCTCACCCGCGCGTTTACCTTGGCCGGACGAAGCCAAGGCGGCGATAACGTGCGCAGTGTTGGCCGGGTGCAAACACCCACCTTAAACCTAGTGGTGCAACGGGATCGACAAATTGAAACCTTCAAACCCGTGCCTTATTTCGAGTTAATCGGCACTTTTGAAGCAGCGAGTGGGTTTAAGGCCAAATGGAAGCCCGCCGAAGGGCAGGGCGATGACGCGGGGCGCTGCCTTGAGCGTGCGGTGGTGGATGCGGTAGTGCAAAAAATCACCGCCAAAACCGGCACCGTCAACCGGTGCGAGACCAAACGCATGGTCGAAAACGCACCCTTGCCGTTTAGCTTGTCGAGCTTGCAAAAAACCTGCTCTGCGCAATTAGGTTTAGGCGCGCAAGAGGTGCTAGATATTGCCCAAGCCCTCTACGAAACCCACAAAGCCACCACCTACCCGCGTTCGGATTGTAATTACCTTCCCGAAGAGCAATTTCAAGAAGCGCGCACCATTGTGGCCGCACTGGCCGAGGCGGATTCCGAGGTGCAAAGCCTTCATGCCAAGCTGGATTTAAGCCACCAAAGCCCGGCATGGAATACGAAAAAAATCACCGCGCACCATGCCATCATCCCCACCGGCACACCGCCCAATCTCAATGCCATGAGTGACAGCGAGCGCAAAGTGTATTTGCTCATTCGCCGCCAATATCTAGCTCAGTTTCTGCCGCCCTATGAGTACGACCGCACTCAAGTCAGCATCAGTATCGAGGATGAGGTATTCCAAACCAGCGGCAAAATTGACCAAATCACCGGCTGGCGCGTGCTGTATGGCAAAGCGGACGCGGGGGATGAGGATGCCAACACCGAAGAAGAGCAAAGCTTGCCCGCCTTAACCCAAGGCCAAACCCTGCCACTTAGCCAAACCGACATACTGGCCAAGCAAACCAAACCGCCATCCCGCTACACCGAAGGCACCTTGATTGATGCCATGCAAACCATCGGCAAACACATCACCGATGCCCGCCTAAAAGCGATTCTGAAAGAAAACTCCGGCATTGGTACCGAGGCCACACGGGCGGGCATTATTGCCAACCTCATCGAGCGCGGCTTTATCGCTAAAAAGGGCAAGCAAGTTATCAGTAGCGATACCGGCAGAAGCCTAATTGATGCACTACCCGAATCGGTCAAAAGCCCAGCCCTCACCGCCTTGTGGGAGCAGTCGCTCGAAGAGATTGCCGATGGCAAACGCGAACTGGCGGGGTTTGAGGCCGATGTTGTCAAATTCATCACGGCGATTATCGACCAAATCAAAAAACAGCACAGTGATCTACCCGCCAAGGTTCGCCCAACGGCCGATTGCCCCGCCTGCAAGGCACAAGGCAAAGCCGAACAGGTTTATTCGACCAAAAAGCAATGCCATTTTTGGCACTGCACGTCCTGTGACCAATGGTTTGATGATGCAGGTGGCAAACCCGTGCCAAAAACAGCGGTAAGTAGCGCCAAGCCTAAGGCCGCACCCCGCAAAGCAGCAAGCAAGGCAAAACCTAAATGAACCCACAGGCTGCATCGATGCTGCGCATCTGTGGTGGCTTAATCTTGGGCACCCTCGCATGGAACTGGAGCAACTCGGCTGCCTTGATTTTAGCCTTGCTCATGCCGCTGCTTGTGATGAAGTCATCCAGTCGCACCGCAGCCGGATTAACTGCACTAGCGTACTACCTCGGCGCGGCTTGGGATTTGCCGCAGGGCGCGGCAGTGTTCTTTGGCGATAACCTCGGCACGGGCTTAGTGAACACGGCGAGCGGCTATGCGTTATGGTTCGGCGCTTCATTGGCATTAAGTCTGCCATGGTGGGCGCTTTGGACGCACCATCCTCAATGGCGCGGCTTGCGTATGCTCATTGCCTTGGGCTTGGTTGCCCTTCCCCCAATCGGCCTGGTGGGTTGGGCGTGGCCACTGACCGCAACGGGTTTGGTTTTGCCCGGATTCGGCTGGCTCGGTTTGGGTTTAATGGCATTCTGGCTAGTATTTCTGGCCAGTATGCCCGCATCGAAGCAAGCCATGAGTGCGCTCTTGGCTGCGCTGTCTTTCTTCATCTTTTTGCCGGTCGCCATGACTCATCGCCCAAACCCCGCGCCCCTATGGCAAGGGCAAGATACTCAACTCGGCTGGGATTCAGGGAGCTTGTACTGGCTGACCATGTACGAGCATACCCAAGTGCTCAAAACCGCCGCAAGCACGCTCAAACCCCATCACAACCTATTGCTACCCGAAACCGTTGGTGGCGAATGGCACGCAGTGCAACCGCTCTGGCGCAACGAAGCGGCACGACTCGGCGAGCAGCATTCCAGCGTCATCGTGGGCGTGCGCCAAACCTATGCGCAAGGTTATGATAATTGTTTGGCCGCCATCGGTGCGCATCAAGGCATTGTGTACTGCCAGCGCGTGCCAGTGCCGATTTCCATGTGGCAACCTTGGAATCAATCAACCTCGGTGCATCCGCACTGGTTCGGCCAGCCGGTGTTTAGGCTTGGCAATCAAACCATTGCCCCCTTGATTTGCTATGAGCAACTTCTGGTTTGGCCGGTGCTGCAATCCTTCGCCCAACATCAGCCCGATCTCATCCTAGCCCCCGGCAATTCCTGGTGGTCAAAACACACCCGTTTGCCCCAAATTCAAATCAACTCCGTACACGCATGGGGACGGCTCTTTGGCGTGCCCGTCGTCACCGCCATGAACTATTAGGGAAAAAAACAATGGATTTACCGACACTGTATGCGCAATGTGCGCCCAATGTTGCGCCACAAACCCTTGCCGCCATAGTGCGGGTCGAGTCCGGCGGCAAGCCTTGGGCTATTGGGGTTAATGGCGATTATGTCTTGCCTCGCCAACCCCAAAGCAAAGATGAAGCCGTGCGTGAAGCAAACCGCTTAATCGCCTTGGGCTACAACATTGATATGGGCATGATGCAGATCAACGTCAAAAATTTGCCTATGCTTAATTTGAGTGTGGATCAAGTGTTTGACCCCTGCACCAATATCACGGCGGGCGCACAGATATTGCAGAATTTTTACCTCAAATCAGCCAAGTCGATTGGCCAAGGTCAAACATCACTGCACCGCGCGATTTCGGCCTACAACACGGGCAACTTCAGCAAAGGCTTTGCCAATGGCTATGTGGCCAAAGTCACACAGCAGCAAACCAACTCATACACGCGCTTTCCAGCAAGCACGACCGAGGCCATGAAGTCGGCCATTACCGTATCTTGGCAAGCGCCGTGAGTTAATCGAGGCGTGCAGCAATATCCGCCGCTGATTCGCGGTAGTAAATCATGAGCATTTTGATGTCCTTATGCCCGCTAATACGCGCTAAAGTCAGCACGTCGACTTTCTTAGATAGCCGCGTGAGTGCCTCGGCGCGCATATCATGAAAGGTTAAGCCAGTGATGCCGCAACGTAACTTGGCTTTACGAAACAAGGCATCCAAGGATGCGCTATCAACAGAAAATTCACCCGGCAACTTGCGCAGCAGCTCAATCGCACAGCTTGATAACGGCACGCGACGAGATTCACCGTTCTTGGTCATCGGCAGCAACAGCGTCCGTGATTCCCAATCAATCAAATGCGGCTTAATCGAGAGCAATTCACCGGCACGCATCGCCGTTTCAACCGACAACAGCATGGCCAGAGCGACTTCTTGGCTCTTAGTTTCAATTCTGACATTTTCATCGTACCCAAGTGCATCGCAAAGGCGCTGAATTTCATCCAAGGTTGGGCGACGATCCCTCGGGCGAGGATTCGGTGGCCTGCGCACGTCATCCATTGGGTTAACTGCAATCCAGCCCCAATCACGGCGCGCGCATTCAAATACAGAACGCAGGATCGTCATTTCGCGCAACACAGAACCCGGTGACACCACGCCAAGGCGTATATCACGCCAATCCGCAATTTCATGGCCACGAATATGATCTAGCCTGCGCCCTGTTAATGGATGCGATTTAATCCATAAATTCAGCGTCGTTGCCTCGCGCCGGTAGCCTTTATGCGTTGGTGCGACTTCGTGCAAATAACGCTCAAGTGCATCGGCCAAGGTTTTATCCCCCCTTGTTGCACCAATACTGCGACCAGAGAGTAATTCGGCCTCAGCCTCAGAAGCCCATAATTGCGCTTGGCGCTTGGTGTCAAAGGTTGCCGAACGTCGAACACCTGCGCGCGATACTTCAACGCGCCATTTATCACCGCGCTTTCTAAAAGTAGCCATCATTGCCCCTTGGCGTAATTGATGGCGTAAACCTTAAGCCATCAAACGACACGAAACAACGTCAAATAGAAAATTGCAAAGCAAAATAAAGGCCGCCAAACGTTGTTATGGCAGCCTTTAAGTGGTCTTTTTATGTTTATTGAGTTTTAATTGAAAATCGATGTCTGGTGCCTAGGAGAGGACTCGAACCTCCACGATGTTACTCGCTAATACCTGAAACTAGTGCGTCTACCAATTCCGCCACCTAGGCTTTAAGGTGGCGTATCTTAAGGATTCGGCTTGATGTGTCAAGTTTTTTTGTGATTTTTGGCGGCGGTATGGTTGAATCGGTTTTTGTGTCTTTAACTATAAATACGACGTGCCGCACGGGTGGCAGAAACGGGAGATTGTGCTCATGGATCGTGTTTTTATCAGTGATTTGCGCATTGAGTGCATTGTTGGGATTTTCGATTGGGAGCGTGTGACACCGCAGGTGGTGCGCTTGGATTTAGAGATGGCTTGGGATCATCGCGCTGCGGCGGCGACGGAGGATATTCTGCTTGCTTTGGATTATGCGGCGGTCGCAGAGCGTGTGAAGCAGTGTGTGGTGGCGGGGCAGTTTTTGTTGGTTGAGACGATGGCTGAGGCGATTGCGCGGATTGTTTTGCACGAATTTGCTTGCCCTTGGGTGCGTGTGCGCGTGGCCAAGCCTGGGGCTGTGGAGGGCGCGGCGGAGGTGGGTGTGCAGATTGAGCGAGGAGTGGAGTGATGTCGTTATGTTTAACGCCCGGTGTGCGTCGAGAGAATAATGACGCGTTGCCTTTGCTTGAGCCGGAGGTTTTGGTGCACGGCGAGCGGGTGCTGGCTTTTTTGCGTGAGCAGATTGCGCAGGCGGGCGGGGCGTTGGATTTTGCGGAGTTTATGCGCTTGGCGTTGTATGCGCCGGATTTGGGCTATTACGCGGCGGGGATGGCGAAGTTTGGTGCGGCGGGGGATTTTGTGACGGCGCCGGAGATTTCGCCGTTGTTTGCACGCAGCATGGCGCGGCAGGTGGCGGAGGTTCTGACGGATGTTCTGGCAGGCTTGGGGCAGGATGCCGATGTGTTGGAGTTTGGCGCGGGTTCGGGAAGCTTAGCGGTGGAGTTGTTGCTGGCGTTGGAGGCTTTGCAGTGCTTGCCTAAGCGGTATCTGATTCTTGAGGTGTCGGCGAGTTTGCGCATCGTGCAGCGTGAGCGTTTGGCTAGGCTTGCGCCGCATGTGCAGGCGCGGGTGGTGTGGCTTGATGCTTGGCCGCAGGATTTTGTGGGTGTGATGTTGGGTAACGAGGTGTTGGATGCGATGCCGGTGCGGATTTTAGAGGTGACGGCGGGCGAGCCGCTGCGTTTGGCGGTGAGCGATTCGGCACTGGGGCTTGCTTGGGCGACGTTGCCTGCGAGTGAGGAGGATGTGCGCGTGCTGACAGAGCTTGCGGCGGCGCGGGGTGAGGCTTTTGCCGAGGGCTACCGTGTGGAGTTTCATCCGGATTTGCAAGGCTGGGTGCGCGGGGTGGCGCAGTCGCTTAAGCAGGGGGTGGTGCTGCTGTTGGATTACGGTGCGGCGGCGGTTGAGTTGTATGCGCCGGAGCGTTGGATGGGCACGTTGCGTTGCCATGTGCGTCACCATGCGCACAATGACCCGCTGATTTATCCGGGCTTGCAGGACATCACGGCTTGGGTGGATTTTAGTCGGCTGGCGCGTTGTGCCAAGGCGAGCGGGCTGGATGTTTTGGGCTACACCATGCAGGCGCATTTTCTGCTGGGTTGTGGCTTGGCTGCGGTGTATGAGGATGCGTTTGCACACGCGGAGCGTGAGGTGGATAGGCTGCAACTGGCGCAGGGCTTTAAGACTTTGATGATGCCCGGAGAGATGGGGGAGCGTTTTAAGGTGATGGCGCTGGGGCGCGGTGTGGCTGCGGATTTGTCGGGGTTTGGAGTGCGGGATTTTCGTGGGCGGTTGTAAGTCCATAATAAATATGACTTATGGATAACCTGGATTTAACTCCCTCTCCCCACGCGGGAGAGGGCTGGGGACGAGAGCATTTGATAAAACTAGGACTTACGCAAAACCGCCCCAGCGGCGTTAAATCGCCTCGCCGTACTTGCGTGTACTGTCTTCGGCGATTTGCCTTGCTGGAACACTTTTGCGTAAGTCCTAAAAACAAAGGCTTATGCTTACTTCCCCACCCTCTCCCCAGCCCTCCACCATCAAGGGGGAGGGAGCTAAAACCACCATTTTGCGTAAGCCATCCATAAAAAAGCCCCGCACATGGGCGGGGCTGGTTAGGTTGACCTGTCGTGGCAGGTCAGTGGTTAATTACCACTTGGGGTAGTTAGGGGCAACACCTGGGTTGCCTTCCATGCCGATAAGCTTCGGTGTGTTCAGCTCTACCTTGGTGATGTGCTTCTTGGAGGTTAAGTACTCTTCCATGACATCCCAAATCGGCTTGCCGGTGTCGCCTGCAATTTCGCCAGGCTTAGCAACAGAGGCCCAACCTGCGACTTTGTAAGTTTTCTTCGGATCAAGCGGCTTGCCGTTGAGGGTCATTTGGCTGATGCGCTTGCCGGATGCACCGTTGGGGGCAATGGAGTACTTAAGGCCGCCGACGCGCACCATGTCGCCACCTTGTTGGTAGAACGGATCAGGGTTGAAGATGTTGTCGCACACATCTTCCAGAATTTCCTTGATGCGCTCACCGGTGAACTCGTTGACGGTAACGTTCGGGTAGGTCAAGCCGACTTCGGTCATCATGTCTTCATAGGTGATGTCTTGGCCGGGTACGAGCGAGGTTCCCCAGCGCACGCCGGGTGAGAGGGAGATTTCGCAGTTTTGGGTTTCGATCAGGCCATCGCAAATGAGCTGATCCCAAGTGCCGTTGAAGTTGCCGCGACGGAACAGGAAGGCATCGTTCTTGGCGAGAACGGTGTTGAGCTTGTCGTTGGCGACGAACTCTTTGCCTTGGAATTTGACGGTTTGCGCATGGGCTTTGTCCAAGAAGTCCTGCATGTCTTTGTCCGCTTCGAGGAAGTTGGAGAACACGGGCAGGAGTTTGTATTGGAAGCCGGCAACTTTGCCGCCTTTGACATCCAAGTCGAGTACGCCAAGGAACTTGCTGTTGGAACCGGCGTTGCACACCAGCGTTTGGCCGCCTGCGTTCTTGACGGTGGTAGGGTAAGGCACGGCATCGTGCGTGTGACCGCCCATAATCGCGTCAATGCCGCGTACTTTGCTGGCCATTTTTAGGTCCACGTCCATGCCGTTGTGCGAGAGTACGATGACTGCTTGCGCGCCTTTGCTGCGAACTTCGTCCACCATTTTTTGCATGTCGTCGTCACGAATGCCGTAAGACCAGTTGGGAATCATCCAAGCGGGGTTGGCAATGGGCGAGTAGGGGAAGGCTTGGCCGATGATGGCGACTTTTACGCCGTTCATTTCACGCATGGTGTAAGGCTTGAAGACGCGTTCGTCCATTTCCTTGTCGAAAATGTTTTGCGCAACGAAATCCATGCCGCTGGATTCAAGTTCTTTGATGCCTTGCACCATGCGGTCTGCGCCGTAGGTGCATTCCCAGTGCGCGGTCATAACATCCACGCCCAATTTCTTGGAGGCATCAATCATCACTTGGGCATTGGTCCACAGTGCAAGACCGGTACCCTGCCAGGTGTCGCCACCGTCGAGCAGGATGGCACCGGGGCGTGAGGCTTTCATTTTCTTGACCAAGGTGGACAGGTGGGCAAAACCACCGACCTTGCCATACTTTTGTGCGGCTTCGGTGAAGTCGAGGTAGGTGAACGCATGGGCTTCAGGCGTGTTGGCTTTTACGCCGAAGTGCTTGAGGAATTTTTCACCGACGAGATGCGGCGCGTTGCCTTTCATGCTGCCAACGCCAAGGTTGACCGAAGGTTCGCGGAAGTACACGGGGCGCAACTGCGCGTGGCAGTCGGTCATGTGCAGGATGTGAACGTTACCGAATTTTGGCACTTCGTACATATCCGCAGAGGCCATATTGGGCTTCACTGTGGTGGCAACTTTTTGCGTGCCGGTTTCTGCTTGGGCGGTGCCCAAGCTGATGCCGCTGGCGCTGGCCACGGCCAGCATTTGCATGAATTCGCGACGTGAAAGACTCATCAATAGGTACTCCGTAATTAAACACTGCTGTTTGAGACTGCTAAGACGATGCCCAACCGCGTTCTAGGTAGGGCATTAGCCGAGCATGATACACAAGCCCTAAGCTCTGTGCCTCTAAAAAATTATCCAAAGTGATAAAGAATGATAATGAGGCTTGGCTTGTTATGAATTGGGCGCGAAAAAAAAACCGGCAAAGACTTGCCGGTTTTTATTTCAAAACAATCGATTACTTGCGCATTGCAGGACCGGTAATGACCAGTCCATTGTCAATGTAAGACAAGAAATATTCGAGATTGCTGAACTCGGTGCCGTAAAGCGGGTAGGGTTTGGCACGGGTATCTTTGACGCAGCCAGACAGGCGCTCATGGAAGGGAACCAGACCGTCAGACTTCAGGCGCCAAGATGGGAAATGCGCGGTTTTGCCGATGGAGGGGCTCAAGGTTTCCGAGCGAGCGCGTTGCCCAGAGTGGTACTGGTGGCAATCGGCGCAGGAGAGATTGAGCTGTCCGGTTTTTTGATACCAGCGAGTTCTACCGTCTTCAAAAGCTGCCAGTGCTTTGTCGTTAGGTACGCTGACATTAATCTTCATGCCGCGAGACTCGCTAGAGAGGTAGGCTGAAATGGCTTTGAGTTCTTTGCTCTTGGGCTTGATTTTGTCATCGCCGTAGGCTTGGGCACATTGGATTACGTCGGCTTCGAGCACGCGCACTTTGTTGGTTGCGGTATCGAAGAACGGGTACTGGGCACGCAATCCTTGCGGCTTGCCTAAGCAATCTTGCAGAGACTTGCCGTTGGCCAGAGGCTTGACCCAGAGTTCTTTACCTTGGGCGATGAATGCATCGTAAGGTGGAAATTCGTTCATGGCTTCAAATTGTTGGCGTGCGTCTTCATTCAGCGCATAAACGCCATAAATATAATCCGCAGGCTTGATGTCTGGAAAACGCTTGTAGGTGAAGTCGCGGAATTCTTTAGCTTGTGCTTCGGCAGTTGCGGCTGGCGTCGCGGCGTAAGCTGCGGTTGCGCCAAAACCAAGGGCAAGCATGATGGCGCTGGTGATTAGTTTTTTCATTTCAAATAATTCCTCTTAAGTGCGATCCGTGCAGGGTTACAGGCCGTGAATAAAGTCGACGACTTTGTTGACTTCATCCTTGCTTAGGATGCCGTAGGCGCCAATCGGTGGCATGGCGGTGTATGGGAATTTGTGACGCGGATCCCAAACCACTTCAAACAGCGCCGCTCGGTCAGGGTAACGCGCCTTCATGGCGACAAGTGGTGGCCCCATGGTGCCGGGTTGGTCGCCGCCGGCAATCATGTGGCAGGCGAGGCAGTTGCCTTTGGATGCATCAAACGCCAGCTCTTTGCCGGTCATTTCTTTGGCGGGGGCTTTGGCATCGGCGGCAAGAACTTGGCCGCCGAGAGCAAGACTGCCTACCAGTAGTGCGAGTGCTAGGTGGCGTGGGGAGCCTAGAGAGATTTTTTGCATGGTGTGTCCTCGGTTTAATTGGTGGCCGCAAGGTTGTCGTTTGGCATTTGGGGCTGAAGAACTTCGGCTTGGATGCTCTTAACTTGACGTGCTTGCGGTTCATACTCCGCGGCTAAGGATAGACACTTGAGTTTCTTGAGCAACGAAGTTTTTTTTATTCGGTTATTGTCTTGGGTTTTATTAGCAAAGCTGCATATACCTCACAAGCCCTTTTCTTTTTTGCGTTCGCGTAACGCGAGCATTTGTGCTTCGACAAGTTTTATTTGTGAATCAAGACGTTGGCGAGCCATGATCTCGCTACTCTGCGTGCTGTTTTGGGTGAGCGCGCGCGCGGTTTCAAATTCGGAGAGAGCTTCGGGCAGGCGTTGCTTGGCCATAAAATACATACCCAGGGCTTCGTGATGCTCAATCGGACGGTTGGATCGGGCGGCGGCTTCGGCTAGGGCACTGAGTAATGCGTCATGATGCGGGGCGTTGCGCAGGGCTTGGCGGAGAAAATGGTAGGCGCGTTCTGGCTCATTCTCCATCCACAGTTGGGCGAGTTTGAGACTTAAAACAGGATGATCGGGGTAGTTCTTGAGTTGTTTTTGTAGGGTTTGGCTTGCGGCTTGGTCGTGTTTTAACTGGCGTTGGGTGTCGGCAAGGGCCACAGCGATCCAAAGGTTTTCTGGATGTTTGCCGTTGAGCCTGGTGAGGATATCAAGGGCTAGTGGGCTTTGGCCTGCGCGCGCAAGCAGTAAAGCATAGGTGTAGCGATCCACCGTGGCTGAATTTTTGTTATCGGTTTTGGCGAGTGCGGCGGCGCTGATTAAGGGTTGGGCGGCAAGTTCAGCAGCCAAGGTGGCTTTGGCATAGTCGTAGTCGGGCGTGTTAAGGATGTCTTTAGGGCGCAAAAGGTTTGCGCGGTTGCTGGCTTCGGCAATGCGGTTGGTGGTGACGGGGTGGGTGCGTAGCAATTCGTTGTGGGTGTAAAATCCTTCGCCTTCTTGGCGGCCTAGTTTGTCAAAAAAACTTACCATGCCATTGGGGTCGAAATTGGCATCGGCAAGGATTTTGATGCCGATACGGTCGGCTTCGTATTCGTTTTCGCGTGTGAAGTTAATTTGTTGCTGCACAGCACCTGCCATGCCTACACTTGCTGCCGCCATGCCCGCATCTGCTGAACCGGAGGCTGCGCCAATGACCATGGCTGCAGCGACGGCGGCGAGGGTCGTAAGGTCGATGCTGCCACGCCCGACGATCATGCGGGCAATGTGGCGTTGGGTGACGTGCGCCATTTCGTGTGCCATAACCCCTGTCAGTTCGTTTTCGTTTTCAGTGCGTAAAATCAGGCCGCTAAATAGGCTAATGTAGCCCCCGGGGGCGGCGAAGGCGTTGATTTGATCGTCTTTGATGACACTAAAATGAAATGGGTAGGCTTGCCAGCCACTGGCCGAGGCGAGGCGTTGACCCAACGATTGGATGTAGTGGTTTAAGAGCGGGTTTTCGATGAAAACAGCTTGTTGGGTCAGGGCTTTGTAAAATCCTTGACCCATAATGAGTTCTTCTTGGGTGCTGATGTCACGATCAATCGCTTCGCCCATGTCGGGCAGTTTGGCGTAAGGGTCGCTCCATGCGCTAGGGCTTGCAAATAGCAGAATGAGCGATAGGGCGAGGGGCAGCTTTGGTTGTTTGGGCGTTTTCATAAAAGTATTTAGCCGTTTTTTTGATGAATCAAATGAGGATGGTAAGCCGATGTCTGCAATAAAGCATGTTGATGCGCGTGAACTTTCGACGTGGCTGGAAGGGGAAAAATTCCTTTTGTTGGATGTGCGCACGCCTGGGGAAACGGCGTATGGGATTATTCCGGGGGCGAAATTGCTGCCTTTGCATTTGTTGCCGCTGAATATCGACAAGCTCAAGGGGCACGACAAAGTGGTGGTGTATTGCCAAAGCGGGGCGCGTTCGGCGCAAGCGTGTATGTTTTTGGCACGCCAAGGCATTGATGCGAGCGTGAATCTTGTGAACGGCATTATGGCGTGGCAGGCGGAGCGTTTGCCGATGGTGCGCCCTGATGATGAGAGTCCGTTGATTTGATGTTGAATTTCGACGCTGAGTTGGATGCACGAGACCTGCCTTGCCCAATGCCTTTGTTGAAGACCAAACAGGCTTTATCGACGCTTGCAGCAGGGCAGGTGTTGCGTGTGCTTGCGACCGATGCGGCTGCGCCGCGTGATTTTGCGGCCTACGCCGAGGCGACGGGGCATGTTTTATTGCAGACCGATTTTTTAGTTGAGCAGTGTGTGCTGTATGTGAAAAAAAGAGAGGACGCAGCATGAAAAAACGCATGGCCTTGTTGATTACTAAGGCGACCCCCGAAGCGGCGTATGCGTCGTGGATGATGGCGGCCACGGCGGCGGCGATGGGTTTTGAGTGCAAGCTGTTTTATGCGTTTTCAGGACTTGATTTGTTGCGTGTCTCGCCACGTATTCATGGGGCATGGCATGGTGAGTTTGCTGCGTTGCCGGGGACGATGCCTGAGCCTGTGGAGTTGCGTGCAATGTGCGTGGAGCAGGGCGTGGGCTTGGTGGCGTGTTCGGCTTCGTTGGCGGCACAGGGTTTGAGTGAGGCTGATGTGTTGCCCTGCGTGGAGTTGGCGGGTATGGCGAGTTGGTTGGCGTTTGCTGCGGGGGCAGAGGTGCAGTTGAATTTTGGCTGAGGGGTTGCTTGCTTGCCGTCTTTGCCGACGGCGTGGATTTAGATGTCCCTCCCCTTTTGATGCCGCCGTGGCGCAAGTTGCAAAAGCTGGGTAAAAGCGCCATGGATGGCGCATTTAGCCCCTTTGCGACATGGATGTCGCGTAGGGGCGACCCAGTTTTTGCAGATTGCGCCACGGCTTGCCCGAAGGGCGGCATCAACGGGGTGCATTTCTTTGGTGACTTTCTTTGTGCAAGCAAAGAAAGTTACTCGCCCGTATCAATCATGCTTTTTGCGAAGTTGCACCCTCAAAACGGGCGAAACAATGCCACCGTCCTAGAACGGGTGGTGGGCTTTTTCGCCCGTCTTAACGCTGCACTCTGCACACAAAGTGATTGATACGGGCGAGTAACTTTTCTTGCTCGTGCAAGAAAAGTCACCAAAAGAACACGCCCCCGTGGTTCCGCCCCTTCGGGGCAAGCCATGCCGTCACGCTGCCCTCCGGGGTCGGCTCAACGCGACATCCATGTCGCGCAGAGCCTGAAATGCCCATCCATGGGCATTTCACCCCATCGTTCAGCATGACGGCATGGCGGAACCAAGGGGGAGAGGAAAGCCGTGTCGCGTCATATTTGCGACTACCGTAGGCTCGTTCACGGCGGTATCAAAAGGGGGCGGGAAAACCAAATCCAGCAAACAAAACTTTGTTTTGTTTGCTGTCAGCAAGACCGTAAATAAGTTCGTAAGATTCAGAAAAAGTGCGAATCCATTCGCACCCAAAGAGGATGAGAGATGGCGTTTGTTTCAATCAATCCATTTAATGGCGACGTGTTGACGAGCTTTGCAGGGCATACGCCCGATGAAATCGAGCGTGCGCTGGCGCAAAGTGCGCGCATGGTTCCCATTTGGCGTGAGGCGGGGTTTGCGCCGCGTGCGCAGTTATTGCTTAAGCTCGCGCGGCTATTGCGCGAGCGACAAGGGGAGTATGCCCGTTTGATGGCTTTGGAGATGGGCAAGCCTGTGCGCGAGGGGCGTGCCGAGGTGCAAAAGTGCGCTTGGGTGTGCGAGTTTTATGCCGAGCATGGGGCAGGAATGCTTGAGGATGAAGCCGTCGCTTCGGATGCGCAATCCAGTCGGGTGATTTATGAGCCGCTGGGGACGGTGCTTGGCATCATGCCGTGGAATTTTCCGTTTTGGCAGGTGTTGCGTGCTGTTGCGCCGATTGTGATGGCGGGGAATACGTTTTTACTCAAACACGCATCCAACGTGCCGCAATGTGCTTTGGCACTGGATGCTTTATTTCGTGATGCGGGCGCGCCTGAAGGGGTGTTTAGCACCTTGCTTGTCGGCAGTGAGGCGGTGCCAGCATTGATTGATGATGCGCGCGTGCATGGTGTGACGCTGACTGGAAGTGAAGCCGCTGGGCGCAAGGTGGCGGCGTTGGCGGGGGCGGCGTTGAAGCCGGTGGTGATGGAACTGGGCGGTGCGGATGCGTTTTTGGTGTTGGAGGATGCCGATTTCGAGTTGGCGCTGGATAACGCCGTGCGCTCGCGTTTTCAAAATAACGGGCAAAGCTGCATCGCGGCGAAGCGTTTTATTGTGCATGAGTCTTTGGCGGAGGATTTTGCCGAAGCACTGGCGGTGCGTGTTGCGGCTTTGCGTGCGGGCGATCCGACGGATGAGGACACCGAGATTGGCCCACTGGCGCGGCCTGATTTGCGCGAGCAGGTGTTGGAACAGGTGCAGGCCAGTGTGCGCGAGGGGGCGCGGGTGCTGCAGGGCGGCGTGGCGGTGGCGGGAAGTTATGCCGCTATGCAGGCTTGCGTGTTGATGGATGTTCGCCCGGGTATGGTGGCGTTTGATGAAGAAATTTTTGGCCCGGTGGCGGCGATTTGTGTTGCCAAAGATGACTTACATGCGCTGCATTTGGCGAATGCCAGTCGCTTTGGTTTGGGCGGCAGCGTGTGGACGCGGGACGTGGCTCGCGGCGAGGCGCTGGCGCGGGGGTTGGAGTGCGGTGCGGCGTTTGTAAATGGCATGGTGAAGTCCGACCCGCGTTTGCCCTTTGGTGGCTGCAAGGTGTCGGGTTTGGGGCGTGAGCTTGGGGTGCAAGGCTTGAAAGCTTTTACCAATGTGAAGACCTTGTGGGTGGGGGCGTGATGCAGCGCGTTTGTCCTTGAACGAGCGCCCTGCCAATTCGCGCCTAGGCTTGGCCTATGTTGCGGTGGTGCTGATTTGGGCGACCACGCCGCTTGGGATTCAGTGGAGCGGGGCGGAGGGTGGTTTTTTGTACGGCGTAACGTCGCGCATGGTGTTGGGTGCGTTGCTCGCTTTGCCGGTGTTGTGGTTGCTTGGGCAGCGCTTGTCGTTCGCGCCGCGTGCGTTGATGGCGTATGCGGCGGGGAGTCTGGCGATTTTTGGCGGCATGTTGGGCACGTATTGGGCGGCGCAGCATTTGGCGAGTGGCATGGTGTCGGTGTTATTTGGTACAGCGCCATTTTTTACCAGCGTGCTTGCGGCGTGGATTTTGGGCGAGCGCACGCTGAATCTGCATTGGCTGGGCGGATTGCTGCTGGCCTTTGCAGGGTTGGGCTTGATTTTTCATGAGCAAATCAATCTTGAGGGCGTGGGCGGCTTGGCCGTGGCGGTGATGCTGTGGAGCGCATTTGTCCATGCTTTGAGCACGGTGCTGGTGAAAAAAGTCAATGCGCCGATTTCGGGCAGTGTGACCAGTGTGGGCGCACTTTGGGTGGCGGCTTTGTTGTATTTATTGACGTGGCTGCTGTTTACGCCTGCGGGTGAACTGTGGCCAAGTGGGCTGAGTGAGCGCGCTTGGGGGGCGATTGTGTACCTTGCGCTGTTTGGTTCGGTGTTGGGTTTTATGCTGTTTTTCTTTGCGCTGCGGCATTTGCCGGCATCGTTGATGGGCTTAGTGACGCTGCTTGCGCCAGTATTGGCCTTGTGGTTAGGCTGGTGGATTGAGGGCGAGGTGTTGTCGCAAGCGGCGATGCTCGGCACGTTGTTGGTGTTGGGCGGTTTGGCGTGGGCGCAGTGGGGGCCGATGTTGGTTAAATGGGGGAGAAGGCAGGCTTTGTAGCCCGGATGGAGCGCAGCGGGACTCCGGGGGCAGCCGCGCTAGTCGTAACGCCTTTCCCCGGGTTGACACCCGGGCTACGTGGGAAAAATGAGGGCGTTTTTGCGCAGTCATGCGCCATCAAGCGCGATCGCAAACAGGCTATTAGTGCGACTTGAGGGAATTTCTAAAAACCGTCTTTGCGAGGAGCGAAGCGACGTGGCAATCCAAAAGAGCCATGACAAAACAGTGAGTTATGGATTGCTTCGCTGCGCTCGCAAAGACAATGTTAAGGTTTTTAGAAGTTTTCTTGAGTGCAGCGTGAGTCTAGGGTTCATCAATTTGGGGAGAGGGCAGCATGGATAAGATTCAAACGTTGGTCATTGGCGCGGGTATTTCGGGCTTAAGTACGGCCTTTTTCTTGCAGCAGCAGGGGCATCGTGTGGCGGTGTTGGAGTCCGCAACGCAGGCGGGGGGGAATGTGCACACCTTTGAGCAGGCGGGCTTTTTGCTGGAGGCAGGGCCCAATACTTTGCTGGACAATGACCCGGCGATTGCCGCTTTAATTGATGGCTTGGGTTTGCGCGCTGATGCGCGAGAGGCGAATCCTGCGGCCAAGCGGCGCTATGTGGTGCGTGATGGTCAGGCCGTGCAGCTTCCTGGTTCGCCGCCTGCGTTTTTAACCACGAAGCTGTTTTCGTCTGCCGCAAAGTTTCGCTTAATGGCCGAGCCGTTCATCGGGCGGGCGCGGACTGAAGAAAGCGTGGCCGATTTCGTGCGCCGTCGCTTGGGGCAAGAGTTTTTGGATTGGGCGATTGATCCTTTTGTGTCCGGTGTGTATGCGGGCGATCCGGCGCGCCTGTCGGTGCGTGCCGCGACCGCTAAAGTCTATGCGCTGGAGCGCGAGCATGGTTCGCTGATTCTGGGTGCGCTGAAAAAAGCCTTTAAGGCGCGCAAAACAGAAATCCAAACCACACCCGTGGGGCATATGTTTTCCTTTGATCGCGGCTTGGGGCAGTTGGTGGATGCGCTCGCGGCGCGCTTGGGTGATCGGCTGCATTTGAATACCAAGGTCTTAGGCCTGCAGCACACTCAAGATGGCTGGCAGGTGAATACTTCGCAAGGGGCTTTTGTGGCGCAAAAAGTGGTGCTCGCTGTGCCTGCCGAGGTTTGTGCGACGTTGCTTGAGCCGTTTTTAGGCGTGCGCGTGCAGCCGCTGCGTGAGATTCCTTATCCGCCGGTGATGTCGGTGGCTTTAGGTTTTCGGCGTGAAGATGTCGCCCATGCGTTGGATGGATTTGGTGTACTGATTCCGGCCAAGGAGCGGGTAACGACCTTGGGGGCGCTGTTTTCCAGTACGCTGTTCCCTGGGCGCGCGCCCGAGGGTCAAGTGTTGCTCACGGTATTTATTGGCGGCAGGCGGCATGAGGATGTGGGCGCATGGACGGATGAGGCCATTGTGGCGCGCGTTGTAAGTGATCTTGCGCCTATTCTTGGCTTGCGCGCCGCGCCACTGATGACGCATGTACAACGCTGGCCGCGTGCGATTCCGCAATATGAGTTAGGACATCTTGAACGCATTGCAGCTTTGGATGAGGCCATGCAGCATCTTCAAGGCCTGCATACACGCGCTAACTGGCGCGATGGGGTTTCCGTTTCGGATGCGATTCGCAATGGTTTATTGCTTGCTAATACACTCAATGATTCTTCTGCACAATGAGGCATGATTAGCTACACTAATGCGCAATTAACAGGGATACATCCATGAGCCAACGCCTAAATCTTGAAGAATTTACCGCCATGGTGCGGGAGCTGTCTCCTGCTGAAATCGCTAAATTGCCTTTGGACATCATGCCGGAAACGATTCCTACGCAGTTGATTCGCAATGCGCCTGCGCCGATGCGTGCGGTGTTGGAAAAAATAGCGTTTGCGGCGAGCCAAGCAGAATTACGCGCCGTGCAACGCATGGATCAAGCCTTGGGCGCGACGGTTCTTCAGGCGATGGACAAGGCGCGTGGCTACGAGGCCGAGATTGCCATCACGCGCCTGCAACATCGGATGCGCGATCTTCAGCCAACCTTAGAGCGTTGGCGTGCGGAGAAAATTTCGCATCATTCCATGGCGCAGTCGATGTTGACCTTGCGCGAGGAAGTGCGCGAACTGCAAGCCGAGCGTGCGCGGCAGGCGCGCGCCGAGGTGGTGTTGATTCAGGCGCTTGCCAATCCGGGCGGCTTTGCGGAGCGCTTACGCCAAGCCTTGGAAGGTGTGCGCAGTGTATCGAATAAGGTCGATCAGAGCTTGGGTAGCTACATTGTGCTGCAACTTGAGGTCTCTTCGGCGGATATGGCTGAAAAGCGCACCCAAATCAGCGAGGCCGATAAAGTCCGTGCCGCCTTGTTTGAGGAGTTAGCACAGCTTGAGGAGCAGGTGAAAGCGCCCAGCAACTGGGTGTCTCGCCTCATGCCTTGGGGCTCGCGCAAGAAAGAAGACTTTTTGCGTCAACAAATCAGCGATTTGTACCAGCGCGTGATGAATGAAGAATGGGTTATGGCGGAGTCGCAGCTGATCCGCTGGCTGGATGTGATTGTCGATGCCAGTTTGTACGGTAATTCGGATGCGGGGCAGAATCATCTGCGTTCGGCGCGCCTGAACCTTTTTTTCTTGCTTAATGCGTTTTGTGAGCAGCAAGAAGCGGCGGCGAAGAAAATTGCACGCAACCCCTTTGTGCAGGCTGATCCTAAGCAAGCGATTGAATACATGCTGATTTCCGAGCGCTTTATTCTGGACTATTTCGCCAAAAAACGCGCCGAGGTGATCGAATGGTTGGGCAACGCCGCCGATTCTCGCCTTAAAACGCTGGAAGGACTTGAGGCTAACCTAGTGGTTGAAATGAAGCGTAATTTGCGAAATCGGTAGCAGTTCATACGCGAACTAAATCGTCACGATTTTCCGCGCAAACGCCGTAACAGCTCACGGGCTTGGCTGTTAGGGCGATGGTGATCATGTTCGATAGCATTAAGCCTACGTAATTCACGCTCATGCAGGCGGCGTGCTTGGCTTGCCTGCTCTTCCGCGTATAGTGCTTCGGCCTCCTTGGCCGGGCGGCGCTGCTCGTTTAGGGCGAGCACTCGAATGTGCCAAATTTCGCCGGCTCGATTGATGTGCAAGCAATCGTCGGGCTTAACGCGCGAAGAAGCCTTGGCGGCATGGTCGTTGAGTTTGATTTTTCCGCCTTCAATCGCTTCTTTGGCAAGATTACGCGTTTTGTAAAAGCGCGCCGCCCAAAGCCAAGTATCGAGGCGTTGCCAGTGCGGGGCGGTTGCTTGGGAGGATGCGGGCATAATTTTTAGAGCTGATAGGGCTTCTGTAAAACACGATGTTCAGCGAATTACTGGCCTGTAGGAGGCGCTCTATCGAACGCTTAGGTTTGTCGCCCGGATGAAGCGCAACAAGAATCCGAGGCGGCCGTGCCGCTGGTCAAGTCTGCCCCGGGTTGACACCCGGGCTACGAGAGCAATTTGAGGTGGTTTTTGAGAACTGTAATACACCCCTCAGTGAGGCTTTGAACGGGGTTATAAGCCGTGGCGATTAGTCCTTGGCGACTTGATCTGGTAGAACAATGTTGAGTTCCAATACGTCCACGTCCCCATCGCGGTCGAGTTTAACTTTGACTGCGTCATCCCCGATATTCACATAGCGCCGGATGACATCAATCAGCTCTTGTTCGAGTTTGGGCAGAAATTCGTGGCTGGGGCGGTTTTGCGCACGCTCGTGAGCAATAATGATCTGCAAACGCTCTTTGGCAAGTTTGGCGGTGTTTTCTTTTTTTCCACGAAAAAAATTGAGCAGACCCATGACTTAACCCCCGAACAAGCGGCTGAAAAAGCCTTTTTTCTCGACGGTCATAAAGCGCAAGGGGCGCTCCTCACCGAGCAGGCGGGCGATTGCATCGGCGTAGGCTTGGCCAGCATCGGATTCTTGATCGAGGATGACGGGTTGGCCGGAGTTCGAGGCATTGAGTACCGCAGGTGACTCAGGAATCACACCAAGGAGCGGTACGGCAAGAATTTCCATCATGTCTTCAATACTCATCATTTCGCTCATCTCGGCACGCGCTGGGGAGTAACGGGTGACCAAAAGATGTTGTTTAACGCTCGGCATGTTGTTGACGGCGCGGTAGGACTTGCTGGCCAATAAACCGAGCATTCGGTCGGCATCGCGCACGGAGGAGACTTCGGGGTTGGAGACGACAATCGCTTCATCGGCAAAGTACATGGCGAGTTGCGCGCCTTTTTCAATGCCCGCTGGGGAGTCGCAGACGATGTAGTCGAAACCATCGTCCTTGAGCCCGTCGAGCACTTTTTTCACGCCTTCTTCGGTCAGGGCATCTTTGTCTTTAGTTTGTGATGCAGCAAGGACATAAAGCTTGTCGATGCGTTTGTCTTTAATCAAGGCTTGGGTCAGGTTGGCTTCGCCTTGCACCACATTGACGAAGTCGTAAACCACGCGGCGTTCGACACCCATGATGAGATCAAGATTGCGTAAGCCGACATCAAAGTCGATGACGGCGACTTTGTGCCCACGCTGAGCAAGACCGGTCGCAATGGACGCGCTGGTCGTGGTTTTACCCACTCCGCCTTTGCCGGAGGTTACGACGAGAATTTTAGACACACTGGAATCCTCATTGGATGAAACGAAACTTAGAAAATGTTGCCGGGCGACTTAGCCCAAAGCGCGGATAATAAGTTTTTCCTGCTGGATTTCGATGACTGCGGCCTTGCCGATCAAATCGGGTTCGAAACGGTCGCGCGTTAGATAAATGCCGTTAATCGACACAAGTTCAGCATCAAGGTTTTGGCACCAAATGCGCGCATCCTTGCGTCCGCGCACGCCAGCCAGCGCCCGTCCGCGCAGTGTGCCATAAACGTGAATGTCGCCGTCAGCAATCACTTCGGAGCCTTCGTTGACCGAGGCCTCGACGATTAAATCGCCGCCGCGTGCGTACACTTGTTGACCGGCGCGCACGGTCTGGCGCAATACGAGATTGCTCGCGTTGTCGGCCTGCACTTCGGTGGGCGTTTCGGGCGCAGGCTCGACGGCTGCGGGGGGCGTGGCTTGCGTGGGTGCGGCGTGCGCTTCGGGCGCGGGAGCAAGACCTGCATTAGGAAAAAGTGCAAGACGTGCGCGCGCGGCGGCGGTGCGTTGCGCTTCGCTGCCACCGCTGATACCGACGATGGTAAGGCCGTGGTTGTCCAAAAGGCTGGCCAGCGCGGGGAAGTCAATCACTTTGAAGCCATCTTCAAGCGGTGCAAGATCAAGCACCGTTGGGGTGTTTTTGAATAGATTGGGCGCTTGTGCCATGTGATCTTTAAGACGCAAAGCAAGCTGCACAATGTTTGGATTGTGCAACTCAAAGATCATTAAATTGTGGGCGCGGCGCTTGAGTAAGAAGCTCGTCTTGGCCGCGTCGGTGTTTTCAGTAGGGAGTGAGGCGATACTCATAGGGCGCAACTTGCTAGTTTAAAGTCAATGTTTTCGCTGCTTTGGCGCGTTCGGCCTTCGTCGGAGTCTAGCTCAAGTTCGAGAAATCGAATCGAAAAACGCTGTTTTCCCGCGCTGACTTCCGGGAAGTAATTGACATCTTCCGGCAGGATGACGCGCAGCATTTGTGCGGGCATGTTTGGGGTTAAGGCTTGCTGAAAAAACCCGCCCTCAGCATGTTGCGGCACAGGAACGGAGCTTTCACGTACAAGGTTGAGAATCAGCTCGATGCCTTCGTTGACGAGGGCAAAAGGGCTTAACCAGATAATGAGCATATCGCGGCGGACATCGGCAGGCAGACGTAACCAGTAATGCAGCATGGGCAGGTCGAATTCGCACAGCCCGCCAGAGATTTTGCTGCGCTGTTGGATGGCGGCGAGGAACTCGTGATTTTTAATGTTGGCACCAATGGGGCCGCTTATGGCATGGAGGCGGTGAATCAGTGTTTTTTGTTGATTCAGTACATCCGCGAGCTTGTGAGCATCGACACCGGGGGTTTGTTGGAGTGCACTCAGGCTGGCACTTTGCCGCTCCAGCTCTTTCATCAGTTCGCGCTTGAGGTCAAAGCGCCCGGTGACTTCGCTAAGCTCTAACAAGGTCAAGATGGCGGCTTGTGCGTCGTATTCCGTGGCTGCGGAAAGAAAATGCTGCGCACGATAAAAAAGCTCGTTGACGCGAAAAAACGCGCGCATACGCTCATTAAGAGGGTGTTCAAAGACGTTAAGTGCCGTCATATTCATCTAACCGTACACAATTCGTTGCATTCTGGGCTAAAACACACCATGAATACAATGTGTGTTCGAATGAAGGCAAGCGTGGGGTGAATGGTTCGCTACGGTATACTTCGGCAGGATAAATTTTTAGGCGAATGAAGATGCGG
>JBFXGB010000003.1:0-67543 GCA_050178405.1 Halothiobacillaceae bacterium | reverse complement strand
TGACCGAGCCGCCGACTTTGCGTAGATGAGTGTTGTGCATGGTATTTGCCTCGATGGCTTAAGTTTTATTTTAGTATAACCTTAGCTCGTCCACTCGCGCCATGCGGCAAGCATAGGAAAATACAACCCAAGCCGAATCTCTGCGTCATTATCTTGAATACGCAGCAAGGCCGCGTAGCTTTCCAGTTGGGCGCAGTATTGGGTTTGTTGACGGTCGAGGAAGGTGTCCATGTCTTCATCGGGCAGGGGGACGGTAGTTTTGTAGTCGATAATCCAGCGGGTGCCTTGCTCGCTAAAACTGCGGTCGATGACCGCGTTGACTGTTGCGCCATCCACAATGCCACTGAGTGCCCATTCGCAGTGGGCATGATCGTGTTGGGCGAGTATCCACTGTCCGCGTGCATCGTTAAGAGTGGTGTTTAGGGCATGGGTGACTTGTGTGAGGGCGGCATCCAGTGTGCTGGCGCTGACACCAAGATGTTGCAGTTCGCGGCGCAAGGCGGGTTGGAGCGCCTGAATTTTGGCGGCATTCCACTTGTCTGCATGAGCTTGGGCATGATCGAGGGCGATACGCTCGAACAGGCGGTGCAGCAATGTTCCGACCAAGCGCGGGGTTTCGTCGCTGCTGTTCCATGTGGCGTGGCTTATGTGACTTGTTGCGTGGCCTGATGGCAGAGCGGTTTTGGTGCTGCGGGTAGGAATATGCAGTGCGTTTGGCGGGCGCGGGGCGGGGGTGACTTGGGCAAGGCGGCGGAGTGTGGATGTGGGGCTTGTGGGCGCGTCACCACCCTCTCCCCGGCCCTCTCCCGTCAAGGGAGAGGGGGTAAAACCATGCCCTAAGCTCATTTCATTTGTGCGACTTTCCTCTCCATCTTGACGTGGAGAAATGGGAGTCGCGGCATCATCCAGCATAAATTCAATGCCATTCCACAGGCTTTTGAGCAATGAGCTGCTCGGTGGTTTCCATTCGCCATCGTCATCTTTTTTTACTTCAGCCAAGAGGTGCAGGCGCTGGATAGCGCGGGTGGTGGCAACATACAACAGGCGGCTGCTCTCATGACGTTCGCGGATGGTTTCCATGTTTTGCAGCCAAGCATAAAGCGTGGGCGGGGCGTTTTTCTTAGGCACGCTGGCGGCTTTAATGGGTGCAAGCAGTAAATCACTGCCAAAACGGGTTTCGCGTTCACGCCAAATCAACATGGGGCTGTCGCCACGTCGCGGTGTGCGTGCCAGCCCGGGCAGGATAACGGTGTGAAATTGCAGGCCTTTGGATTTGTGGATGGTCATGAGCTGCACTTTGGCACCGCTTGCGGGCGGGGCGTACAGGGTTTTGAGTTTGTCTTGCAAATCAGAGGCTTCGATGAGGCCACTTTGCTCGCTGTGCAGGGTGTCGAGCAAGTCAAAAAAGATGGTGGCTTCATTGAGTTCTTGCGCATGACGCGCACAACTTGCGCCCCCCAGAGCCAGCCATAAGCCTTCAACTTGGCGGCGCAGGCTGATGCGCCCAGTTTCAGCAAGGGCGCTTGCAAAAATCGGGCGCAGGGCAAGCAGGCGGCTGCGGGCATCCGGCGAGAGTGTCTGCATACGCTCGTCATCTTGCATCAGCTGCCACACGGTGGCTTTGGGTTGCCCCTCCACCAGCATGAGTAGGTCGGCAAGCGGCAAGCCGCACCAAGGCGCGCGCAAGATGGCAAGCCACGCGATATGGTCGGCGGGGTGCAGTAAGGCGCGGGTGAGCGCCATTAAGTCGTGCACCATCGGCTGGTCGGCGAGTTGCTCGATTTCGACGGCTTGGAAAGGGATATTCGCCGCACGCAGGGCAGGGATAATCTGTACCAAATGGCTGCGCGAGCGCACCAGAATGGCAATGCTGCGGTCGTTCTCTTTGAGATGCTCGCCATCGTGCGGCAGCGTGGCGAGGGCGTTTTGCACCAAGCTGACAAGTAGCTCCGCCTCGGCCTCGCCACGTTCTAAGGGGGTGTCGTCATCGTCTGCTAATTCATCTTTTTCTGACTTAGCTTTGTCTGCTTTAATTTTTTCGAGCAAATGCAGCTGCACGGCGCGCCCGCTGGCTTGGGGGTGAAACGCCACGGCGGCGGGTTCGGCATAGCGCACCGCGCCTTCGTTCAGGTTGTCTTCCGGCGCAAGCACGGCGGGGAAGACTTGATTCACCCAAGTTACAATACCCGCTTGCGAGCGAAAATTGGTTGATAATTCAAGGGATTGCAAAGACAAACCCGCGATACCCTCGCGCTGTGCCAGCAAAAACAACCCCACATCGGCTTCGCGGAAACGATAGATGGATTGCATCGGGTCGCCCACCAAAAACAGGCTGCGCCCTTCGGACTCGCTAAAGCGTTGCTCACCCGGATACCAGCCGCTAATCAGGCGTTTGAGCAATTCAAACTGGGTGGTGGAGGTGTCTTGAAATTCGTCAATCAGGATATGGCGCAGGCAATAATCCAGCGCGAGTTGAATGTCGCTTGCGCCCTCGTCTGCATCCACATCGCCCAAAGTTCGCAGGGCGGCGAGGGCGTTTTCGACAAAATCCACCGCGCCGCGTGTGGCAAAAATATAGTGCAACTCGGCTACGGCGAGATTCAATAGGCGCAGCAAAGCGGCTAAAACCTGCCAATCACGCGCAGGATACTGTGGCTGTGGAATGCTGCGGCAGGCATGGAGGGCGGCTTCAAGGTCGGGGTGTTCGCTCAAGTCAGTCAGAAGTTGCAGCACACGCATTTTGAACGCTTCGCGCTCCGCTTTGCTTGCCTTATCGGGTGCGTCGGTAGGTGCAGGCACGCCGTCCTTAGTGGTTAATCTCTTGCGCCATGTTCCGCCATTGGTTAGCAACAAGTCAGCTAAACCCTGCCAGCGCACAAGCTCAGAGGCATCGCTACTCGGCCAACCGGGGACTTGCCAGCTCATGCGCGGGTCGTTGTCATCAACACCTTGGGCTTCAAGATTGGCGCATAGCGTTGCCATTAAGCCTGCGATTTCGGTGCGCAACTTCTCTTTGTGGAACAGACTTTGCAGCGTGTTTAATTCCTCTTCCACTAAACGACGCAGCGCATCTTCCAGCACATCTTTGTCGGGTTGTTGAATATGCCGCAGCCACTGATCGCGCTTGGCCAACATGCCCGCGAACAAATCGCGCACCCGTGTAAGATTGTTCCCCAAATGCGGCAAAAGGGTTTCTAAGGCGCGCACATCCTCATCGTCGTCCTCATCTTGAATGCGCTCCAGCACCTTGGTTGCCGCCTCAAGATAAAGCTCTTGCGGCGTGTTATGAATGGCGCTTGGCGCACCAAAACCCGCCGTGAGCGGCAAACGCGCGGCAAGCGAAGCACACAGGCTGTCAATCGTCTGGATACCCAGCCTGGCCGGTTGTTGCAGCAGATTCCAACCGCGCTCACGGTCACGCGCCAAGGCCGCTCGCGCCCGTTCACGTTGCAGCACCAAATGCGCGCTTGCATCCTCCGCCAAAGGCTGCTCGGCGGCGCGCAAGGCGTGTAAAACCCGTGTGCGCATCTCGCCTGCAGCCTTTTTGGTAAAAGTAATGGCAAGGATTTCTTCCGGTCGCTCGACTTCGGCAAGAAGTACCAGAATGCGTTGAATCAGCAGCTCGGTTTTGCCTGAGCCAGCGGGGGCTTGGACGACACAGCACAGGCGCGGGTTAAGGGCTTGTTCGCGGATGTGGTTGTCGCTTGTGATCTGGTGCATGGGGTTGCTCAATACTATCTCACGGTGAACATGCTTAGCTTTCGACAGAATATTTGAAGTAAATCTTCTCTATTGAAGCTGTATTGCCAACGATTCCTTTGAAGCACCCTAATTGGGTCATCTAAGTCGATTTCTTGAAACTCGGATTGAGTGAGCATTGAAAAGCGGATCCATTGCATTAGCCAAAATAAATCGTGGTTGTCGTTTTTATTTATGTTTTGAAACCCTAATTTATCGCTCATAGTAGAAAATGATACTTTTTTCAAAAAAATATTATGGAACACGTCGGGATTGACTACCTTAACGACGGCTATAAAAATAATGACAGGAACGATTCGAAGGTTATTTTCTCCAAATGTGCTATATATAATCGCTAAGTTGGTAAAAACCTTTTCCAACTGTCTAAGCGAAAGGTTGAAATGCTGAGCAAGCGGAACCAGGCCTTCAACAATAACCTCATCATCACCCCAAAATGTAATCTCATGCAATTGAAGTAGTTTCCTGATGTAAATATCAATATCGTTGTTATAGCGATCGTTGATTCTTTTTGGAATTGATGTTTCAACGTTAATGAACTTTTGGAGGTAGGTATGGGCGTCTATGTTCTGTCCATATACGCTTTTAATTGCTTCCTCCAGTTGCTGCTTGTGCATTACAAGAAGGAAAACCACGCTCTCGACGGAAAAGAGATGTTTTATCTTTTCAAGTATCTCTACTGCAAAGGAGGGTTTGCATCTATCCATTTCATCAATAATGATAACTAAACGTTTGCTGGTGTTATCTTTTATTTTTGTTGGCAAATCTGACAGAGAGTCCCTAAAAGACTGAATAAGTTCTGTTTCCTTGCCGTGTTTGCTCAGACGTTCTTCGACTAAATTTGCAATTTCTTCGGATGAGTCTTCGGCAATGTCCTCGCCTATTTGTGATAAGGTATCAATATTGGCGCTATCAATGATTCCAAGTGTTGCGGCTTTGATGCCAATTTTCGCAGTCCATGCTAGCAGTCGAACACCGACTTGCTTGGCTTTAACTCTAAATTCTAAATTATTATTATCTCCATGAGTGTACTGATCTGCATACGCTGTAATTGCGCTTGCAATTGAAATAAAAGCATCTTCCGTATAGTCATTTTGAAATGCGTCAATGTAGATGCTTGGGATTCCTTTCTCTTTCAATAGACCTTGCCACATCTTTACGAATGTGGTTTTTCCCTCACCCCATTTTCCATCAAGTGAGATTACAAGCTCGTCAGTAGATTGAATTATTAAATTTGATAAGGCTTCCCCAAATTCTTTGCGCTGGAGCACGTCTTTGCTAAATCCATCTGAATCATTAACTACTAAGGACGGTGTGACGAGCTTCATGACTTCCTCTAGAGTTTATTAGGTATTCAATACGGGATATGAAAGGCTATCGAAAAAGAGTGCTTCATTTATAGCGTGCTAGCTGGAGAAAACCAAAAACAGGAAGCGAAACCTCAATTTTTACTACTTAATCCAAGCATCCCGCAACGTCACCGTGCGGTTGTACACCGGATGCTCAGGGCTATGGTCTTTAATATCGGCGACGAAATAACCGTGGCGCTCGAATTGGTAGCTGGATTCCGGCGCGGCGGTGGCAAGGCTTTGTTCTAGCATGACGCGGGCGGATGTTTTGGAGTTTGGGTTGATGTCGTCGAGAAAATCGCGCTCAAGCTCGGCTGCATCGCCTTCGCGGCGCGAGCCGGGGGCGGGGATGGCAAATAGGCGATCATATAAGCGCACTTCGGCCTCAACCGCGTGGGCGGCGGATAGCCAGTGGATATTGCCCTTGACCTTGCGCGACTCGGAGCCGGGCGTGCCGGATTTGGTGTCAAAATCGACTTCGGCGTACACGCAGGTGACGTTGCCGTTTTCGTCTTTGTCAAAGCCTGTGCACTTGATGATAAAGCCGTAGCGCAGGCGCACTTCGCCATTGGGTTGGAGGCGGAAATAGCCCTTGGGCGGGGTTTCCATGAAGTCTTCACGCTCAATCCATAGTTCGCGGGTGAGCGGAACCATGCGTTTGCCCAAGTCGGGCTTTTGCGGATGATTGGGGGCGAAGCATTCTTCGACATGCTCAACGGGCACGTTGGTCAACACCAGTTTGAGCGGGTCGAGCACGGCGATGCGGCGTTCGGCGCGCTCGTTCAAGTCTTCGCGCATACAGTCTTCCAGCACGCTCATGTCGATCAGGCTGTCGGATTTGGAGATGCCGATTCGGTCAGTGAATAGCTTGAAGCCCTGCGGGGTGAAGCCGCGACGGCGTGCGCCCTTGAGGGTGGGCATACGCGGGTCGTCCCAGCCATCGACATGATTTTCTTGCACTAATTGGATGAGCTTGCGCTTGGAGAGCACGGTGTAGGTCAAATTTAGGCGCGAAAATTCGATTTGCTGCGGCAGTGGGCGGGTGAAGTGTCCGGCATCGGCGAGGCGCTCCAAGAACCAGTCGTACAGCGGGCGGTGCGATTCAAATTCTAGCGTACACAGCGAGTGGGTGATGTTTTCCAGCGCGTCGGACACGCAATGCGCGTAGTCGTACATCGGGTAGATGCACCAGGTATCGCCGGTGCGGTGGTGGTGCGCATGGCGAATGCGGTAAATCGCCGGGTCGCGAAGGTTGATGTTTGGCGAGGCCATGTCAATTTTGGCGCGTAGGATGTGAGCGCCATCTGGATACTCGCCGGCCTTCATGCGGCGGAACAGGTCAAGGTTTTCTTCGATACTGCGCGTGCGGTAGGGGCTGTCCGTGCCGACTTGGGTCAGGGTGCCGCGTGTGGCGCGCATGTCTTCGACGTTTTGCGAATCGACATAGGCGTGACCTGTTTGAATTAGGCTTTCGGCGAAGGCGTAGAGCTTGGCGAAATAATCTGAGGTGAAATAGAGATGCGCGGAGGTATCAAAGCCCAGCCAATGCACATCGTCCAGAATCGCATCGACGTATTCCTGTTCTTCCTTGGTGGGGTTGGTGTCGTCAAAGCGCATGTGACATACGCCGTTAAATTCAGCCGCCAAACCGAAGTTGAGAAAGATGCTCTTGGCATGGCCAAAGTGCAGATAGCCGTTGGGTTCAGGCGGAAAGCGGGTTTCGACGCGCCCGTTCCATTTGGCAGAGGCGTTGTCGGCTTCAACAAGAGTGCGGATGAAATGGACGGCGGGTGCGGGGGCGTTGTGGGCGTGGCTCATGCGGTGGCGTTATTTTTGAGTTAAGAATGCCGCGCATTATGCCATGTTGAGCTGTAGTCGTTGGGGATTTAGAGCCCTTTGTAAAACCATGTAGCCCGGATGGAGCGAAGCGGGAATCCGGGGAAGCCGTGCCCTTTGCTAGGCTTGCCCCGGGTTGACACCCGGGCTACATGAGAGACTAATCCACGGCTAACGCACAAGTTGCGGCAGTTTATTGGGCTTGCCGTCCCATTCTGCGGCATCCGGTAACGGATTTTTTTTGCGAGTTATCACCGGCCATTTTTGCGATAACTCGTTGTTAATTTGAATGAATTTGAGTTCACTCGCGGGCAGGTCGTCTTCAGCAAAAATTGCTTGCGCGGGACATTCGGGCACGCAAAGCCCACAGTCGATGCACTCGTTGGCGTCAATGACCAAAAAGTTTGGCCCTTCGTGAAAGCAATCGACGGGGCAGACTTCCACACAGTCGGTGTATTTGCATTGAATACAGTTATCGGTAACGACGAAGGCCATGTTTTACAACCTATTGAAAAATTAAGGAAACTCACGGCGAGCGTGAATGATATTGATAACTTCGATGGAGTGCGTCGTGACACGATACAAAACGATGTAGTTGGGGTGAGCAACAATTTCACGCGCTCCAGGAATGCGCTCACTGACACGATAAAGATAGGGGTGTTCCGCAACCGGCAAAATGGCACTTTCCAGCAAGTTTTTAAGCCGACGCGCGGCTTGAGGGTTTTCTTGCGCTATAAAACGGACAATCTGAAGCAAATCCAAGCGTGCGGATTGTCGCCACAGAATCGGAAGCATTATGCGGCCTGTTTGTTTGGTTTTTCAGCAGCCTGAATCAGCAATTCAATCTCCGACATGACTTCGTCATGCGGGATAGCCGGTTGCGCATCGCTCAGGCTGGCATCAACCTTTGCACGCAACCATTGGGTGTAGCTGGCTTCCTGCTCGGCGGTATCAAATTCAGAATACAGGGGAGATAAAGCTTGGCTCATCAAAATGTCTCCATAATTTTGCGCATTGTAGCGTGCTTGTTTGCGCAAGCTACACCAACGATTTCAAGCGATACAGCACATCGAGCGCCTCGCGCGGGCTGAGTTCATCGGGGTTTAACTCGCGCAATGCCTCAAGCGCGGGTTCAGGCTCAATGATGTCCACATGCGGCGTGTAGAACAAATCGAGCTGCGGCACGGGGGCGGCGATGGATTCATTTTCTAGCTTGCGTAAGTGTTTGCGCGCTTGTTGGATGACTTTTTTCGGCACGCCCGCAAGTGCCGCGACTTGCAGGCCGTAGCTTTGGCTTGCGGGGCCATCTTGTACGCTATGCAAGAACACGATGGAGTCATTGTGCTCGACGGCGGCTAAGTGCGCGTTGCGGGCGTTGTTGTGGGTTTCGGGTAGGCGAGTTAACTCAAAGTAATGCGTTGCAAACAGCGTGTAAGCATTTATTTCAGATAGCTTTTCTGCCACTGCCCATGCCAGCGCCAAGCCGTCAAACGTGCTAGTGCCGCGTCCGATTTCGTCCATGAGCACGAGGCTTTGCTCGGTGGCATGGTGCAGGATATTGGCGGTTTCGGTCATTTCTACCATAAAGGTCGAGCGCCCGCTCGCTAAGTCATCGGATGCGCCGATGCGGGTAAAAATGCGGTCAATCGGGCCAATGCGTGCCGCGCTTGCCGGAACATGGCTACCGATATGCGCGAGCAACACAATGAGCGCCGTTTGGCGCATATAGGTTGATTTTCCGCCCATGTTTGGCCCGGTTATCAGTAGCAGGCTTTGTTCGGGCGATAGATTCGCATCGTTGGCGATAAACGGGCTATCGAGCATGGCTTCGACTACGGGATGCCGTCCGCCTTGGATGTCGAGACCTGCCTCGTCGGAGAGCACGGGGCGGCACCAGTCCAGCGTGAGCGCGCGTTCGGCTAGGTTGCAAACCACATCCAGCGTGGCAAGACCTGTGGCGAGCTGGGCGAGCGCGCTGTGGTGTTCAATCAGCGTGTCGAGCAGGTTATCGTACAGCCATTTTTCGCGTGCCAAGGCGCGTTCGCGGGCAGATAAAACCTTGTCTTCATAGGATTTTAATTCGGGCGTGATGTAGCGTTCCGCGCCTTTAAGCGTTTGACGACGAATGTAATCCGCAGGCGCTTTTTCGGCTTGGCTGCGGGTGAGTTCGATATAAAAACCATGCACGCGGTTGTAGGCGACTTTAAGCGTGGCAATACCGGTGCGCTCGCGTTCGCGTTGCTCCAAATCCAGCAAAAAGCCGTCGGCATTGATGGATAGGGCGCGCAATTCGTCGAGTTCGGCATCAAACCCTGGGGCAATCACGCCGCCATCGCGCAACAAGGCGGCGGGTGGCTCGGCTATCGCCGTGCTCAACACATGATGCAAGGCAGGTTGCGGTTCGAGTTGGGCTTGCAGCGGTTGCAAGGCTTCGCGCTCAAGTTGAGCAAGGGAGGCGCTCAAGCCAGGCAGTTGCCCCAGCGTTTGGCGCAAGGCGGATAAATCACGCGGGCGCGCACTGCGCAGGGCAATGCGGGCAAGAATGCGTTCGACATCGGCGGTTTCGCGCAATAAATCAGCAAGCGGCGACATGGCGCGGGTGTCGATCAGCGCGGCAATCATTTCTTGGCGTTGCAGCAGGGTGACGCGATCACGCAAAGGTCGATGCAGCCAGCGGCGCAGTTCGCGTGCGCCCAAGGCGGTCACGGTTTTATCCAACACACCGAGCAGGCTATACCGCCGCTCGCCTGACATTGAACTATCTAGCTCCAAATTGCGCCGCGCCACGACATCGAGCAGCAGACCATCTTCACGGCGCTCAAGCCCCATGCCGCTTAAATGCGGCAAGGCGGCGCGTTGGGTATCGTTCAAATACGCCAATAACGCGCCCGCCGCGCCAATGGCTCGCGCATGACCTTGCAGACCAAAACCGCTTAAATCATGCACGCCAAATTGGGCGCACAAGGCACGCTCGCCGCTCTCCACGCCAAAATGCCAGCTTGGACGCGGGCGTGTGCCGGTTGCATCCCTTAGGCTTGCGGGCAGGGTTAAATCATCGGCATAGAGCAATTCAGCGGGGGCAAGTCGGGCTAACTCGCTGGTTAATGCTTCATCATCGTCAAGTTCCATCGCCCGAAAGCGCCCGCTGGCAAGCTCCACCCACGCCAAGCCCCAGCCTTGTTTGTTGCGCAACACGGCGGCGAGCAGATTGTCGCGCTTGTCTTCCAGCAGGGCTTCATCGGTCAGCGTGCCTGGCGTGAGCACGCGCACCACCTTGCGCTCCACCGGGCCTTTGCTGGTCGCGGGGTCGCCAATTTGTTCGCAAATAGCCACCGATTCGCCCATTTTGACCAAACGCGCCAAATAACCCTCGGCGGCATGGTAGGGCACGCCCGCCATGGGAATCGGCACACCTGCGCTTTGCCCGCGATGGGTTAAGGTCAAGTCCAGCATAGCGGCCACACGCCGAGCATCCTCGAAAAACATCTCGTAAAAGTCGCCCATGCGATAAAACAGCACGCTATCGGGAAACTCGGCCTTGATGCGCAAGTATTGCTGCATCATGGGGGTGTGGCTGCTTAGGTCGGCTGGCGCTTGGGATGGCATATTTAGTTAAACAATGGCGGATTAGCGCTTATTTGAAGCGGGTGTAATGAATGTTTGACCCGTGCGCGCATCGACAATCACGCCATGACGCATCACCCAACAAGGTGTTTGCGTGCGCTCGGCGCGCTCATGCGCCTGTGCAGCGGCGCGCTTGAGTGCGGGCAGGCTGCCGAGCAGGTCGGGGTCGCTGATTTTTCTTATCGGTGTTTTGTTCATGGGTTTTCTCCTTCATCAAGCACGCGAGGCTCGTCTCCACTATTGTCATAGAGTACCCACGCATTCACCAACGGTTTGTAAATCGAATGAAAATGCTCGATTCCGGCATTAAAACGGCGTTCGATGATGCTTTCAGGAATGGCATGACCGCCTTGGGCAATGCGTGCGAGCACTCTTAGTCGCGCCATTTCCACACTCGGCAAACTCAAGAAGATAAGTTTTACATGGTAACCGGCCTTGCGCCATTCAGGGATGGCTTGAGCATAGGCTTTGCCTGATAAGGTGGTTTCAAAGGCAAAACTTGCTTTGCGTTTAATACGCTCGCGTATCTCTTGGAGCAACACGCGCCCGGCGCGCATGGCGGCTGCGTCAGGGCGAAAAGGAGACAATCCTGCGGCAATCAAATCAGCATTCAGAAAGTCCGGGCATTGCGCCTCATTGGGCAAAAAATCTGTCGCAAAAGTCGTTTTACCCGCGCCATTGGGGCCAGCAATGATGACGATTTTTGGGCTTGGTTTATTTGGATTCAATGCGTTACTCCCTTAAAAACCCAAGCTCAAACACTTGTGGGCGCAATTTGGTCGATAAAGTGTCGTAAGCGGCTTCAAATGCGCTGAAATCTACGGGCAGGGTGTCGCCGCTTGTGTTGCGTTTTTTGAGCGCGTTGCGGATTTGATACCAGCCGACATCGGCGCGGTTGAGTTTGAGCGCCTCGCGCACGCTGTATTCATCGGTGGTGGAGAAATACGCTTGCCAGAGGCTGCGGCCTGCATCGAGCACGGCTTGCGCCTCGGTGGACACGGTTTTATCGGCGAGATATTGCACCATAAAGTCCGATTCAAAGCGTTCGGGCGCGCCCACCTCGGCTTCGGTGTAGGGAATAAAGTGGTTCACGATGCTCCACGTTTTGCCGTTCCATTCCAAGCCGTCGGCGCTGGCGGTGAGGTTGCTGCCGTTAAACAGCATCCAGATGAGGCAGTCGGTTTTGAACTCGTCGGAGAGCGGCGCGGTGGGTTGCAGGAATTGGTCGCGGTCGTTAAGCCAGGTGGGTTTAATCAGGCGGCGCACGGCAAAGATAATGGCGGCTTGCCAGAGGTTGTCTTCGGTAACAAAAAATCCGCCGCTATGCCCGATGCTATGTACCGATGAAAACAAGGCAGTCATCGTGCTTGAGTGTTGCAAATCATTGCTGTCGGAGAGCATATGTCCGATTGCACCATCCGCCCATTGGGTACGGCGCACGCCTTGAGTTGCCGTTGTTGGAGTAACTGCGTTAATCAGCGGGATGACATCGTTGGTATTCGACTTTTGCCGCCCAATCCAGTTGGTGAGTAATTGCTTGTTGGGCAGGTTGTAGAATTTCTTTTCACCTTGCGGCTGCGCATTTTTATCCAAAAC
Source organism: Halothiobacillaceae bacterium (assembly GCA_050178405.1). Taxonomy (GTDB): domain Bacteria; phylum Pseudomonadota; class Gammaproteobacteria; order Halothiobacillales; family Halothiobacillaceae; genus Thiofaba. The sequence goes on along the minus strand of JBFXGB010000003.1, from coordinate 55,382 downwards.
CTCAGCACTAATTTCAAGCAGCGGTGTTTTCTTTGTCGCGTTTTGGTCAGTTTTCCAGATTAAAAAGCCAATCGGAAAATCGCCTTTTAGGCCGTCAAACGCTTTGCTGTGCACCACAAAGCCGCCCAAATAATGCGCGTGCCAGTGTTGGCGGAATTGCTCAAAATTCGGTGCATTGACATATTTAAGCGTGCTGAACATGGCGAGCACGGCATTGGGTAGCTCGCGGGCGATACGGGCGACAAACTGCACAAACAGCTCGCGCGCGGCATAGCCGTAGTTGGCCTTATTCATCAGCACGCCCATGCGGGTGGCGGCAACATCGGTTTTGCCGGCCTTGCCCAAGCTGTTGGCGGCCTCGGCATACGGCGGGTTAATCAGCACCAGAATCTTTTTGCCTTGTGCAATGGCATCGCGCAGGCCTTGCGGTAGTTTGTTGCTGAGGCTGTAGTCGATTTGGAATAAATCCCCCTCAATCCCCCTTTTACAAAGGGGGAGGCTTGGGTCGTCATTTTTGCAAAGAGACTCGCTTGAATTTGCACTTGTGCGAAGGGAGCCGCTTTCTAACTCCCCCTTTTGGAAAAAGGAGCCGCTTTCTAACTCCCCCCTTTGTAAAAGGGGGGCTGGGGGGGATTTAATATCGTCATTCAAATAATCGTACTGAAAACGCTGCGCGGCGACGCAGGTTTTGGTGGCTTTCATCACGTCAATATCGGCTTGATCGAGCGTGCTCATGTAGATGTTGCGCGGGTTGGAGTGTTTGACCTCCAAATTGCCCACGCCGCAGCACATGTCCCACACAATGTATTCGCGCTGCCAGTTTTTGCCCAAGGTTTCGCTAAGTTTGTCGTAGGCTTTGTCCACCACGGCGAGCGGGGTGTAGTACGCGCCTTTGAAGCTGCGCTCGTCCAGCGGAATGAGGCTGTCGCGGCGCTCAAGCAGGTAGTCGCGGTATTCGGCTTTGGGCGGGCGGTGGTATATCGCCCAAAAGCGGCGGTAGCCTTCTTTGTTGCCGAGTTCAAAATTTTTGCCGCCGAGGCTAAAGAGCGGCGCGCCGTTTTTGTGCAGCAGTTCGGCGGGCAGGTTTTGGTGGGTGGAGATGGTGCCATCGCTCATGATGTCGGCAAAAAACAGCAGGGCGTATTGCTCTTGATCCACGCCTTTGATTTCGCGCCCGATCATATCGACCCATTTATCAAACACTTGCTTGAGGTTGTCGGGGGTGATTTGGCTGCGGATGATGTCGCCAGATTGAATGGCGGCTTTGACGGTGGCGATAAATTCGTCTTCGTGGCTGGATAGCTTGAACGAGACAAAATGCGTGCCGATATGCGCGGAGATTTCAGCCAAGGCTTCGGGGGTGTATTGGCTGGCAGATTTGCCCCATTTGACGGTTTTTTTGGCCAAAAACGGCAACACGTCGCTGGTTTTCATTAACGCAGCTTTTTCGGTATCAATCACCGCTAAAAACGGCGGAATGCTTTCGCCTTTGTTGAGCGCGTCCTGCACGTAATGCAGGAGCTGGGTGAACATGGCGTAGCTTGAGTGTTTGCCGCTGTCTTTGGCTTCAAACCAGATTTCACGGGTTTGGATGTCGATGAGGCCTTTGGTGTAGGCCTTGAGATTGAGTGCCTTGATGTAGGCATCTTTAACATCTTCTTCGCTTTTGGCGTGCTGGAGTTGGGTGTAGAGGCTCATGGGTGTTGTGTTCCGCACACCGCGCAGTGCGGGTCGCGTTTGAGTTTGAGGATGCGGATGTCGAAGCTCAAGGCATCGAATAGCATCAGCCGTCCGCAGAGTGGCTCGCCTAGGTTGAGTAAAACTTTAATCGCCTCTAAAGCTTGGAGTGTGCCCATGCTGCCGACGACGGGGGCGAGGATGCCGTTTTGGGTGCAGGTTTCTTGTTCCGTCTCACTGGTTTCGGGGTACAGGCAGTGGTAGCAGGGGCTGGTGTCGATGCGCGAATCGAACACGGCAAGCTGGCCTTCAAAGCGGATGGCGGCGGCGGAGATGAGTGGTTTTTTTGCGGCGACGCTGGCGCGGTTGATGGCGTGGCGGGTGGCAAAGTTGTCGGTGCAGTCGAGCACGATGTCGGCGTTTTGTACGGCGTGGAGTAGGGCGGGTTCGTCCAGCGAGCCTTGCAGGGTGTTGATGCGGGTGTCGGGGTTGAGGGCGTGCAGGTTGTCGCGGGCGGATTCGATTTTGGGGCGGCCTAAGTCGCTTGTGCGGTGAATAATCTGGCGTTGAAGGTTGGAGAGTTCGACGCTGTCGAAATCAACGAGGGTTAGCTCGCCTACGCCTGCGGCGGCAAGGTAGAGGCTGGAGGGTGAGCCTAGGCCGCCGAGGCCGATAATGAGGGCGTGGCTTTGCAGGAGCTTTTGCTGGCCTTCAAAGTCGATTTGCGGCATGAGGATTTGGCGGCTGTAGCGTTGGAGTTGGTGGTCGTGCATGTTTTTTTTAGCCGCAGTGGGTACTGGGTTTGCGGTGGGTTAAGAGGTTATAGGTAGCGATTCCAAGCGTTGGTGGGCGCGGTGTGTTTGGCATCGTCAGGGAGCGTTGTGTTGGGTTTGGCGGGTTCTCTGAGGCTGGCGAGAGTGCGCAAGGCTTGGGAGGTGCCGATGGGGATGTCGAGTTTTTCACGCTGCGCGTCTTCGCTGTATTCAATGAGGGCGTAGGTGAGTTTGCTCCATAGGCTGGCATCGAGGTGCAGGCCGCGATAGGCGATGAGTTGCAGAATGTCGCGCAGGCAGATGTGGTGCAGGTCGTAGCGGATTTTGATGCGTGTGTTGCTTGGGGTTGCGATGTCGAGAATGCCCGGCAGGCTGGCAAGCCAAGCTCGATCAGCTTCGCTAAGCCCAGGATGCGGGCCGCGCAGGCGGATGTCGTGGGTTTTGATCGTGCTGTGGCTGTCCATGGGGTTAGATTAGCCCTCAATGCGATAAGGTCAAATCAATGGTTTTAAGGATACGCTATCAAAAAATCGCGCAATTTGCGGTCAGGCCTAGCAAAGGGCACGGCTTCCCCGGATTCCCGCTGCGCTTTATCCGGGCTACGGGATTAAATTAGAACCGTTCAAAGTCTCGTTAAGGGGCAAAAAATCTACATCAATGTTTCGTAGCCCGGGTGTTAACCCGGGGCAGGCTTTGTAATGGACAGGGCCTTCCCCGGATTCTCGCTGCGCTTCATGCGGGCGAGGGAATGGTTTGTAGGCACATGGCTAACTCGGCAATTTGTCCTTCCGCTGGGGCATCGCAACGTAGATGGAGTGCATGGCGCATTTCATCAATGTTGAGGGCTTCGGCGGTTTTTTGCTGCATTTGAAGGACATCAAGGCTTGCTTCAGAGGGGTCGTTGCCTTGTTGGGCGCGGTTTAGCAGGCGTTGGCGCAGGAGTTCTTCGCTGCATTGCATATTTAATATGTGAAACGGAATGCCGAGGCTTTGTGCCAAGGCTTTGGGCGCTTGGCGTTGTTCTGCTTTGAGGTAGGTGGCATCGAGAACAACGCCATATCCTGCTTGCAACAGACCTTGGGCACGTTGGAGCAGGTGTTGATAGGTTTGCGCAGTGGCTTGTGGGCTGTAGCGCCCGCTGTTTAAGCCTGTTTCGCCGCGTTCGGGGTAGAGGCGTTGGCGTTCGATGTCGGCGCGGATGCGTATCAGCCCTAGGCTTTCGGCCAAGATGAGGGCTGCGTGACTTTTGCCGCTGGCGGAAAAACCGTGGGTGATAATGAATTGCGGCTGGGTGGTTTGGGTGTAGCTTTCGGCTAGGTTGGCGTAGCGGGCGTATTGGGCGCGTGCGGCGGCGATTTGCTCATGCGTACCGCCAAAGGCCACGCCGAGCAGGGCGACTTTGGCGCGAACCATGGCGCGGTAGGTTTGGTAAAAACTTAGCAGTTCTAGGCCGGCGTAGTCGCCTGTGTGTTCAAGATAGCGGTTGAGCAGGCGGTTGGCGTGGGCGGGAAGTTGGCGGTCGTGCAAATCCATAAGCAGGAAGGCAAGCTCGCTGATGGTGTCAATCCAGCGGAAGCTGTCGTTAAATTCGATGGCATCAAAAATGATGATTTTTCCACGCTCGAGCGCCATGTTGCCGAGGTGCATGTCGCCGTGGAGTTCGCGCACAAAACCCGAGTGTTTGCGTGCGGCAAGCAGGGGTTGCAGGTGCGTGTAGGTGTTTTCTGTCCACTTGCGTAGGCGTTCGAGTTGGGCGTGGCTTGCAGCATCATTTTGCGGGAGCAAAGGGAGGATTTGCTCGAAGTTTTGCGCCATGGGGAAATAGACGGTGGCAGGTTCGCCTAAAGATGTATCGGCTGCAACGCGGGGCGCGTGGGCGTGGAAATGCGCCACATGCGCGGCGAGTTCGTCCATGCGCTCTAAAGGCAGCCCCTCAATCGCCAGAACTTCATCAAGGCGCGCACCATCGGCAAAGCGGCGCATGACAATGGCGCTTTCAATCAGCTCGCCGTGGCTATCGAAGTTGGGCGCATCATGCGTGCCATAAATATCGACGACATGCAGATACAAGCCATCGCTTAAGGCTTGATTGAGGCGCAGTTCTTCATGGCAAAAATGCTGGCGCATGGCGCGGTCGGTGAAATCAAGAAAGCCGAAGTTCACGGGTTTTTTAAGTTTATAAGCGTGTTCGCCCGCCAAAATGACCGAGGAAATATGGGTTTCTATCAGGCGGGCGCTAGGCTCTTGAGCTTGAAATTGGGCAAGTAAGGCGCGGACGAGCTGATGATGATGGTCGAGGGCGGGCATGGGAGGCTTCGATAAGTTAAGATGCGACAGCATAAATCAGTCATTCACTTGCATCCAATTTTATGAGTTCTAATAAATATAAGCGTCCATCCGCGTTGCGTGGCTTTGTCTTGACTGTTCTCAAGCTCAGTCTGGCGCTGTTGGTCGTGGGCGGCATCGCGCTCGGGCTGTATGCGACGCATCTTGATCGCATCGTGCAAGAGCGTTTTTCGGGCAGTTTGTGGGCGCTGCCTGCCAAGGTGTATGCGCGGGCGATGGAATTGTACGTGGGCTTGCCGCTTGCCCCGGCTCAGTTGGAGCGCGAGTTACGCCGCCTAGGCTATCGCAGTACTGAGGGCACGCCGCGTGCTGGGGAGTACCGCAAGGCCGGGGGGGAGTGGGAAATTTATGCGCGCCGTGCCGAGCATTTCGACGGTGAAGAGCCGGAGCGTTTGTTGCGCTTGCGTTTTGAGGCGGATCGCCTGACTGGGCTGTGGGATGCGGCGCGTGCGCCTGTGGCGGTGGCGCGTCTTGATCCGCTGGTGATTGGCAGTTTTTACCCGGATAAACAAGAAGATCGAATCATGCTGCGTTTGCAGGATACGCCGCCAGTATTGGTGCATACGCTGCTCGCGGTGGAGGATCAGTCCTTCTTTGAGCATGTTGGCGTGAATCCGTGGGCGATTATGCGCGCCATGCTGGTCAATATTGGCAGCGGCGAGCTAACCCAAGGCGGCAGTACGATTACCCAGCAGCTCGCCAAAAACTTCTTTTTGAGCCACGAGCGTACCCTCGTGCGTAAGCTCAATGAACTCATTATGGCGCTGCAGTTAGAGGCGCATTATAGCAAGGAGCAGATTCTTGAAGCGTATTTGAATGAAGTCTGGCTGGGGCAGGATGGCGGCCGAGCGATTCATGGCTTTGGTCTTGCGAGCGAATTTTATTTTGGCAGGCCGATCGCCGAGCTTTCCCCTGAGCAAATTGCAACTTTGGTGGGTATGGTCAAAGGCGCAAGTTTTTACAACCCGCGCAAACACCCTGAACGCACGCTGGAGCGGCGCAATGTGGTGCTTGGGGTGATGGCGCAAGAGGGCTTGCTCAAGCCTGAGCAGCTTGATTTATGGCGCGCGCGTCCGCTTGGGGTGAGTGAGGGTGGTAATGCGGGACAAGGCTTGTATCCAGCTTTTTTACAGCTTGTAGGTCAACAACTTAAAAAAGAATACGATGAAAAGGCTTTAAGTACGCTTGGTCTTAAAATTTACACCACCCTTGATCCCGAAGCGCAAATGCAGGCGGAAAAAGCCGTGGCGGAACAGTTACCGGTGTTGGAAAAATCACGCAAATTGCCTATCGATAGTTTGCAGGCGGCGGTGGTAATAACTGAACCCGTGTCGGGCGAAATTCTGGCGCTGGTGGGGGATCGCAATGCGCGCTTTGCGGGCTTTAACCGTGCGCTGGATGCGCGCAGGCCGATAGGCTCGCTGGTCAAGCCTGCGATTTATCTCACCGCACTAGAAAGACCGGCGCAGTTTACTTTGAGCAGCTTGATTGCCGATGAACCGATGACCATCGAACAGGCAGGCAGTGCGCCGTGGTCGCCACAAAATTACGATCATCGTTTCCGGGGCGATGTGCCACTGTACAAGGCGCTGGCCAATTCGCTTAACCTACCCGCCGTGCGCGTGGGCATGGATGTGGGAGTGCAGGAGGTTGCGGCAACGGTGGAGCGTTTGGGCGGGCGGGCGCCGGATAAACCCACCCCATCCATGTTGCTTGGGGCGTTGGATATGGCGCCGCTTGAGGTGACGCAGATGATGCAAACCTTGGCAGCGGGCGGCTTCCGTACCCCAATGCGCGCGATTCGCGCGGTATTGGATGCGGATGGCAAGCCTTTGGCACGCTTTGTTTTAACCGTACGGCAAGATGCGCAACCGCAGCCGGTGTTTTTGGTCACCTACGCCATGCAGGCCACGGTGCGCGAGGGTACGGCAGCGGCCTTGGGGCGTGCTTTGCCCGCCTTGCGCCTCGCGGGTAAAACTGGGACGACCAATGATATGCGGGATAGCTGGTTTGCGGGCTTTTCAGCCGATCGTTTAATGGTGGTTTGGGTGGGACGGGATGATAATCAGCCCACTAAGCTCACGGGGGGCAGCGGTGCGTTGCCGATTTTTACCCAAGTGATGCGTGTCTTACCGCAGCAAGCGCGCCCTCTTGATTCTCCGCAAGGGATTGAATGGGTGACGACTGACCTGAGTACCGGAAGGCGTGCCACGGCGGCCTGCCCTGGTGCGGTGGAATTGCCGTATATTGAGGGCAGCGCACCTGCCGAGTGGAGCGGTTGTGGTGAAACCGCACCGAATGGTTTTCTGGATCCTGAAGGCAACGCCGGGGCGCAAGGAGGCGATAGCGGGAGTAACGAAGAGTCACTCGTGGATTGGCTAAACAAGATTTTACCTTAATTTTTTTCTTGAACTTATGATGTGTAACACAATGAAAAATAATCGTTTTTTAATCATTTTAATCGCCGGTGGATTTTTATCTGCGTGCTCAACCACGCCTGCGCCGTCGATATATAAAGGGTCTATGGTGGCTGCGCCCGCACCCGCGCCCAAGGTTGACCCCAATGCGCCGGTGGTACGCCCCTTGTCGGCGCCGAATTTTAAGGAAACACCGCTGGAAGCCAAGCCGCTGCCCGCCAAGCCATTGAACAGTTATGCACCAAATTCACCCGCACCAAGCGCGCCGATGGCTCCGGGGGTGGATTATGCGCAAGTGGCCTCGGCTCAGGTGAATACAACAGCGGCGAATGCGACAGCGCAGGTCAATAAAGCAGCAAGCTCTGCAATCACACAAACCAATGCCGCGACGGCGATGACCACGGCCAAGCTTAGCGAGGGCGTAGGGCAGGTGAATCAGGCGGCTACGACTGCCAAGTCGGTTGGCAGTGTGGCTTTGCCTGCGGCGAGCATGAGTGGTGGCGCGGCGGCGCGTGAATTGGCGAGCAGTGCAGATGCCGCCATGAAGCGTGGCGATTTGACCACTTCGGCGGCGAGTTTGGAGCGCGCTTTGCGTATTGAGCCAAATAACGCCGGGCTGTGGTCACGTTTGGCGGAAGTGCGTTTGCGGCAGGGCGACACGGCGCAGGCCGAGCAGCTTGCGCTTAAGGCCAATGGGCTGGCGGGCGGGGACTCTGCTTTGCGTAGCCGCAATGACAAAATCGTGACCCAAGCGCGTGCGGGACGCTGATTGAACTTGATGCGTACACCCTCGGAACTGCTGGGCGCTTTAGGGCCGTTTGCGGAAAACAATCCGCTTTTTGCCGTGCGCGAGGCGCAATGCAGCATGGCGGATGCGGTCGGTTCGGCCTTGGATGAGGGCACAACCTTGGTCGTTGAGGCGGGTACGGGGGTGGGTAAAACCTTTGCCTACTTGGTTCCGGCGATGCTGCATCCTGGCAAAGTGATGATTGCGACAGCCACCAAGCATTTGCAAGATCAGCTTTTTTTGAATGACTTGCCACGGGTTAAATCCATTTTGGGCGCAAGCCGCGATGTGGCGCTGCTTAAAGGGCGCTCGAATTATCTGTGCCGCTACCGTTTGGACGGTGCAAAAACCGTGGAATTTATTCGCTCGGGCGAGTTGCGTGAGCAGTTACGCACCATCGAGCAATGGACCTTGCGCAGCAAAAGCGGCGATTTAGCCGAATGCGATGGCGTGCCGGAAGGCTCGCCGATTTGGGGTATGGTTACATCCACCACAGATAACTGCTTGGGCAGTGAGTGCCCTGATTTTCAGAGTTGCTTTGTGTTTGAAGCTCGCCGCCGCGCGCAGGAAGCCGATTTGGTGGTCATCAATCATCATCTTTTTTGTGCCGATGCTGCGTTGCGCGATGAGGGCTTTGGTGAGTTTTTACCTGAAGCCGATGCGCTAATTTTTGATGAAGCGCACCAACTGCCGGAAATTGCCAATGCCTTTGCTGGTGAAACGCTGACTTCGCGCCAACTCATTGATATGGCGAGAGATACGATCAATGAGCAGATGCGGGATGCGCCCGATATGGCGGCTTTGCGTGATTTGGCGAGTGTTCTGGAAAAGGCTTGCGCTGATTTTCGTTTGGCTTTTGAAATGCGTCCGCAAAAAGATGCGTGGAGCGAAGTGCGTGGGCATGAGCCGATTATCCATGCCCTGCATGAGCTTGAGACGGCGCTAAGTGAGCTGAATGCGGGGCTGAAACTCGCCGCTGCGCGCGGCAAGGGCTTGGAAAACGCACAAAAACGTGCCGAGGCCGCGCTTGCGTTGTTTGCACGTTTTAGTCAGGCCGAAAACGCCGAAGAAGTGTTGTGGTATGAGCTTAATGGGCGTGGCTTTGCGCTGCATGCCACACCGGTGGATGCGTCGGCGGGCTTGGCGCGTGCGCTGCATGGTCGTCCGCGCGGTTTGATTTTTACCTCCGCCACCTTGACGGCGCAGCAGCGTTTTGAGTTTTTCACGCGGCGCGTGGGCTTGAGTGGCGATACGCCGACTTTGCGCTTGGATAGTCCATTTGACTACCCGAACAAGGCCTTGCTCTACCATCCGACCAATATGCCCGAGCCGAATAGCGCACATTTTACCTCGGCGATGGTGGAGGCTGCCCTGCCGGTGCTTGAAGCAAGCCAAGGGCGGGCATTTATGCTTTTTACCAGTCACCGTGCGCTTAAAGAGGCCGAGGGATTGTTACGCAATCGCATCACCCATCCGATGTTAGTTCAGGGCGAGATGCCGCGTCATGCCCTGATTGCGCGTTTTCGTGAGTTGGGTAACGCGGTGCTGCTCGGCACGCAAAGCTTTTGGGAAGGGGTGGATGTGCAGGGCGAGGCGCTATCGTTAGTGATTATCGACAAGCTGCCGTTTGCCACGCCGGGCGATCCGGTGCTCAAAGCGCGCATGGATGCGATGCGTAAACAAGGCTTGGAGCCGTTTGTGCACTACCAATTGCCGCAAGCGATTTTGACCTTGAAGCAGGGGGCAGGGCGTTTGATTCGCGGCGAACAGGACCGTGGTGTGTTGATGCTGTGTGACCCGCGCATTCGCAGCAAGGGTTATGGCAAGCAGTTTGTCGAGAGCTTGCCGCCGATGAAGCGCACGCAATCGCTTGAGCAGGTGTGTGCTTTTTTTAAGGTTTGAGCTATCGAGTCGATTAAAAAATACAACCACACGCGTTTGAAAAATGGGCTAAAGTACAGCCACTAACCCAAAAGAGGAGAGATGTCATGTCGAAGAAGAAAACAGCAACCAGCAGCATTAATATTGGCTTGGACGATGCGCAGCGTGAGGCGATTGGCGCGGGCTTGTCGAAGTTATTGGCGGATTCGTATTCCTTATTTTTGATGACGCATAATTTTCATTGGAATGTGGTCGGTTCGCAGTTTAGAAGCCTGCACATGATGTTTGAAGAGCAATACACCGAGCTGTTCACCGGTGTGGATGAAATTGCCGAGCGCCTTCGCTCCCTAGGCTTGGCGGCTCCGGGGACATTCAAGCAATTTGAAGCCCTCGCATCGTTTGCTATTCCTGAAGGCATGATGAATGCGCGTGCCATGCTGCTGGCCTTGGTGGATGCACAAGAAGCCGTGGTACGCACAGCGCGAGCAACCCTGCCAGTTGCAGATGAGGCCAATGATCAACCCACCCTTGATTTACTTACCCGCCGCATGGAAGTGCATGAGAAAAATGCGTGGATGTTGCGTGCGATGACGCAGGAATAAGATTGTTCTAAGCAAAAAGCCACCGGAAGCGCATGTCTTCCGGTGGCTTTTTTATGGATAAGCTTAATTATTTCAAGCGCTTGCTGCGCATGATTTCAAGTAGTCTTTGAGCAATTGCATGATTTCGGGTTCATCGAAAATTGGACGGGTAACGCCGGCTTTCAGTCCCATGTCAAAATCCACCACGCTGATGCTTAAGGCGGGTTCTTGGCGCACGTTGGTGAACATGACTAAGCGACGGGGTTGGTCATAAGCGCCGAACATCAAACGACGCAGATTGCAGCCTTCGCAGGCCGGAACCTGGAACCAAGTGAAACGATGATCGCGATTAAGTTTTTCCAGTAAAGCATCCAAAGCAAGGTTATTCAATGCCGCCAGATCAGGCTCAGCTTGGGTCATTCCCTCATCCAAGACAGGAGGTGGCAAATCAATGGCTGGAAGCGGCACATCTTCAATTTTTGGCGCTGACGGTGGAGGTTCGGATGTCTGCGGTTGTGGGATGTCGCTTAGAGTCGCTTGTGCGGGCTCAAGCTGGGTTGCCTCGACTTCAACAAATTCTGCGTTTTCAATCGCTTCGCTTTGTATTGGCTGGGGAAGCGCAGGCAGTTGCAGTGTCTTGTTCTTTTCCCCTATGGAGTCATGCGCAAGATTTGAGGAGAACATCGGTAAAGTCACTTGGCTATTGCGTGCCTCAAGTGCGCTTAGGATGTGGGTGTGCTCCTGTTCAAGTTGCTGCAAAGTATCGCTGACGATTGTCTTATCGAAGCCGGAAAACCCCATGAAGAAGCCGTGCAATTGCTGAGTAAGAGCCTTGCCTGATGCGTGCTCAAGATAGTGCATGGATTCTAGTGACTCAGGCAATTCCTGAACACTTTCAATAACATCATGGATTAATTGCACGGCATTTCTTAAGACTTGTGAGTCGCGATCATGCCGATGGCGCAGCATTAAGATAGCCAAGGCTGGACCGAGCATTTGCGTGAGGATGCGTTGCAGCGCCGGGGTGACACGCTTGTCGCGCATCATGAGTTGAATTTGACGGGTGGCTAAGCGGCGGGCGAGGCGCACGCGCTCTTGGTGATCGGCATCGTCGCTCCACAAGCGATTGTGCAGCTCCTCTTTAAGATAGTTAAGGTATTTGACCACATGCAACCAGAAGCCCGGGCCGCTGGCGGCGCGCGCCTCCATTAGACCGATCATTTGGTTGATCTCGCCGCCAATGTCGTCCAAACCGTCTTCGCTATCAAGATCAATTACTAAATCTTCGAGCAAAGTGAGCGCACGGCGCATGGGGTGGCGACGGTCGTGCAGAATGCTTAAATCGCGCGAAGCCGCCGCTTTGAGCGCCGGTGAAATGCGGTTGATTGCCTGCGCAATCGGGCTTTGTTCGTGTGATTTGAGTTTATTGAGCTGTTGACTGAGCCATGGAACATGCAGCTCGCTGATTTCGCCATCCCACGGTGTATCGCCTTGGGGCAACCAGCCGCCACCCATGCCATAGCTTTGTCCTGCGCCCGGCATGGCCAAACCGCTTGCGCCGGGCATGAAAGGCATGCCTTGGGCATAATCTTGAGTACCCGCCTCAAGCGCTTCATCAAGATTAAAGTGACGCAATGGGGAAGCGCCCGCCGTTGGCATTTCGTGCAGGGCTTGCGCCGGAATGGCATCCGCGTTTTGCGCGATATTGTCGGCAAATGAGCGTAAGCGTGCGGCCTCGTCGGGCGCAGGGATATTGATAGGCTCCACCATACTTTTGCGCCGCCCGATCACGCCACGGCGCACATAACCAAGTGGAATGCGCGGCATGACGCCTTGGTTGACCATCCACTGATTCATTTCGGCATAGACATTGGCCAGCGAGTGCACCGCCTGTTGCTCAATCACTTGGTAAACCACCTGGCGGGTTTCAAACTCAAGCGAGGCTTTGCGTAAGGCGGCTTCCAGTGCGCGCAGAGCAATTTCTGGCGTAATGCCGACCACGTTGTCATCCTCGCTGATCGAATCGATACGAATGTCGAGGTTATTGATTTCATCGCCTGCGCGGTTGCTAATGCGTTGGGCAAGGTTATTGAGCGTGACGTTTTCATTCATCGTGTCATCGCTTACTAGCTCGAGCGAATCGATAGATGCAGGCTGGTTTAGCTTGACCAAGGCCTCAGGATTTTTGCCCATCTCGTTGAGGTTCTGTTCAAACGCCTCAATGATTTCACCGCGTGACTGGCGCAGAGTGCGCATGGAGTCGAAATAGAGATGCTGGTCTTTAACTGAAGCTGTTTTTTCCGCCATGCCAAGCAAAATGTCTACCATCTGATCAAACATGCCAGATACACGGTCTTTGAATGTACCCACTAAATGGGCAAACGCATTGGAGGCAAGTTTAGGGTTGGGGCGGTGTTCTTCCGGCTTAGACATGCGACATCCTTTGTGTAGCTCATTGTCAGATTGTGACCAAGATTAGCGTATTTTTCGGTAAAGCGGTTGCTCTTATTGCTGCTACGGTTTTCTGGAAAGAGGGAAGGTTGTGGGGTTTTGCTTATTTTTCTTGGAGCTTACCGGGGTACAATGCCGCATATTTTTTTGGATTTGAATCATTGTTATGCGCACGCCTGAACTGCTTTCTCCCGCCGGTACCTTAAAAAACATGCGTTATGCCTTTGCTTATGGGGCGGATGCGGTGTATGCCGGACAGCCGCGCTACTCGCTGCGTGTGCGTAATAATGACTTTCTCGAAGACAATCTTGCGATAGGGATTAACGAGGCGCACGCCTTGGGCAAGAAGTTCTTTGTTGCCATGAATGTGATGCCGCACAACGCCAAGGTGCGCACATTCTTAAAAGATGCCGAGCCGATTATCGAGATGCAGCCCGATGCCATCATTATGGCCGACCCAGGCTTGATGATGATGGTGCGCGAACGCTGGCCGGATATGCCGATTCATCTGTCTGTGCAGGCCAATACGGTGAATTATGCTGGGGTGAAATTCTGGAAATCGGTGGGTGTGGAGCGCGTGATTTTGTCGCGCGAATTGTCACTGGATGAAATTGCCGAGATTCGTCAGGAGTGCCCAGACACCGAACTTGAGGTGTTTGTGCATGGCGCGTTGTGCATTGCTTATTCAGGGCGCTGTTTGCTGTCGGGCTATTTCAACCATCGTGACCCCAATCAGGGGACGTGTACCAACTCGTGCCGCTGGGAATACAAAACGCTGCCCGCAGAAGAGGACGCGGCGGGGGTGATTCGCCCACCTGCCGAGGCGGTGATTTCGATGGATGCGATCAATGCCGCCATGAAGGACGCAACCGAGGGTAAGGATGCGGGGCGTGCAGGGGTCGGGGGAGATCGTCGTCATCCCTTGGCCGATCAGGTGTATTTGCTCGAAGAAGCCAGCCGCCCCGGTGAGTTGATGCCGATTTTCGAGGATGAACACGGCACCTATATCATGAATTCCAAGGACTTACGCGCCATTGAACATGTGCATAAGCTGGCCGCCTTGGGGGTCGATTGCCTCAAAATCGAGGGGCGCACCAAGAGTCATTATTATGTGGCGCGCAGTGCGCAGCTTTATCGTCAGGCGATTGATGATGCGGTTGCAGGGCGACCCTTTAATCCTGAATTGATTGGTAAATTAGAGTCCTTGGCAAGCCGTGGCTATACCGATGGTTTCTTTGAACGCCATCACACGCAGGATTATCAAAACTACATCACTGGCGCGTCGGTCAATAATAGCCAGCAATTTGTCGGCGAAATTACCGGCATGGATACGGCGCGCGGTATGGCGGAGATTACGGTGAAGAATAAAATCAGCCTAGGCGATCGTCTGGAGCTGATGCTACCGAGTGGCAATCACGATTTTGTGGTGAACGAGATGCTTGACCAACATGCCGCGCCGCTTGAAGTTGCGCCCGGCAGTGGTTGGAAAGTGCGTATTCCGCTGCCCGTGACAGATATCGCGCCGGATGAGCTGGGTTTGGCTTTATTGGCGCGTTATCTTTGAATGTGAGGTGAAATAATGCACAAGCGCATGATGATTACTTTGGAGCAAACGATTTACGATGGCTTGCAACGACGGATTGGCAAGCAGCATATAAGCCAGTTTATTGAGAATCTGGTGCGACCGCATGTTCTTGAAACCTCGCTTGACGATGGGTATCGAGCGATGGCAAATGACCAAGTGCGGGAGTCCGAGGCTTTGGAGTGGTGCAATGCACTTGGCGCTGACATGACGCATGAGACGCGGTGACGTGTGGTGGGTCGAGTTTGATCCTGCTGTAGGAAGCGAAGTGTGTAAAACGCGCCCAGCCGTAATCGTGAGCAACGATGCTGCTAACCGACATCTCGCAAGGGTGGTGGTGGTTCCTTTAACCAGTAATACGGGGCGAGTCTATCCGGGCGAAGCTGTGGTGAAGGTCGCGGGGCAAAACAGCAAAGCGATGGCCGATCAAATTATGGCTGCTGATAAATCACGCCTTCGGGCGCGTTTGGATGTACTTTCAGAAAGTGATTTGTGCGCTTTGGAGTATGCAATCAAACTTCATTTGGGCTTTTCATGCTGAAGAACAGTATTTCTGAAACACCCGTGAACTTTGTGGCTAAACCATGACCTTCCCCCGCCTAGACCGATATTTAATGCGCGAAGCCTTGCTTGGGATGCTGGCGGTTAGCCTCGTGCTCTGGCTGGTGATGATGGCCAATGTCGGCGTGCAATTAGTGGGCAATATCGTGCAAGGCAGCTTGCCTACGCCGTTGCTTTTGGGCTTGTTGTGGGCGAATGCGGTCAAGCTGTGGGTGTTTGTTTTGCCGATTGGCGGTTTTTTGGGGCTGCTGTTTGCGTTAGGACGGCTGTACCGAGATCAGGAAATCCCCGTGTTGCTCGCATGTGGCGCGTCACCTTGGCGCGTGCAAAAACCGATTACGCTCGTTGTGCTGTTGTGGTCGCTGCTACTGGGCTGGCTATCCTTGCAGGTTTGGCCCGCCACGCAAGGCGCGCGCGATAGCTTGATGCAGCAAGCATTAAGTGCCTCGGTGTTTGACCGCCTGCCCGTGGGGCGTTTTCTGGTGGCAGACAAGGGACGGGTGACGGTGTATGCGGCGCGGGTATCTAAGGACGGCATGAGCCTAGAGGATGTGTTTGTGCATACGCGCTTAAGCGATGCCGAAGGTGTCGAACGCGCGGCGCGTGCGCGTTTTGTTGAAGATAAGGACGGCTATCGTCAACTGGTGCTTGAAGATGGCAAGCGATACGACGGCATCATCGGGCAGAGCGATTGGCGGGTGTTGCGCTATCGCGAGCATCGCATTGATCTAGGCCTTGAGCAGCGTGACCCACAAGCAAACTCGCGCAAACATTCTGCCATGCCGCTTTCTTTGCTGCTGCAAGAGGCTACACCGCAGGCGAATGCAGAGCTTGCCAAGCGTATCGCGCAACCCTTAAGTGCATTTTTGCTTGGTTTGCTGGCCTTGCCGCTGGCGCGCGCTGCACCGCGTCAGGGGCGTTTTGCACGGATGGGCGCGGGTGTGTTGATTTATGTGGTGTATTTCAACCTTATCACTTTAGCGAGCAAGGCGATTGAAGATGACAAAATATCCTTGATCCTCGGCGTGTCCGTACCGCATGGCTTGATGTTGGCGCTGGTGCTGGTGTGGTATTGGCGGCAAGGTGCTTTCGTGCGCACCTATTCCTCAAATAAGGCGACAACCAAGGCGATTCATCATGCGGCTTGATTTCTATGTTTTGCGTAGCGTGTTGATGGGCACCTTGGCAACCTTGGCGATTGTATTGGGCTTGGCCTTGATTCTGCTTTTTTTGGATGAGGTGGACAAAATCAATGCCGCCTACACCTTGCCCAAGGCGCTGTTGTTTGTGGTGTTGATGTTGCCGGGTTATATGCTGGAATTTTTTCCACTGGCGACTTTAACCGGTAGCCTGGTGGCTTTGGGGGCGCTGGCGGCAGGCAATGAAATCACGGCCATGCGTTCGATGGGGCTATCGTTGGCGCGGCTGTCCGTCCCTGTTTTGCTGGCGGGTGTATTGCTTGGTTTAACGGGCATGTTGATTGGCGAAACCCTGGGTCCTTGGGGGCAGAGCGAGGCGCGTTTGATGCGCGCGCAGGCGCTGGGGCAGACGCTATCCTTGCAAGGCTCTGAAGGTTTGTGGGTGCGCGAAAAACGTAACGATGCGCAAGGTGGTGAACGTTTTGTGCATATTGATTTAGTGACCCCAGGCGGTGAAGTGCGCGGGGTGCGCGTGTTTGAATTTACCGATGATGGCGCGTTGCAGGAGGCCATGCGTTTTGCTCAAGCAAAACCCTTCGAGGCCGGCTGGATGGCTGAACAAGTGGCATCCAATCGTTTTTCGGCGGAAAACATTACAAGCACGCTTGAAAGACAAAGGTTTTTAGCAAGCCTCGTGCAACCAAATGTATTGAATGTTCTCGCGGTGATTCCCCAATACATGAGCATCGGTGAGCTTTGGCGCTATGCAAATTTTTTAGACAAAAATAACCTTAAAAGCGAAACCTACTGGCTGGCGTGGTGGGGTAAATTGCTTGCACCGCTAAGTGTCATGGCCATGCTTCTGCTTGCCTTGCCGTTTTCATTGGCCACGCGCCGCGCAGGTGGGGCAGGGGTGCGCTTGGTGATTGGCATTATGCTGGGCATGGGTGTGTTTGTGCTCTCGCGCTTGCTGACCCAAGGCAGTCTGCTTGCGGGCATGAGCCCGATGTTTGCGGCGATGTTGCCACCTTTGGTTATGATGGCGCTTGCCATTTGGTTTTTGTATCGTTCGGAGGGTCGCCATGCTGCTTGATGTCCATGCCGCACAAGAGCGCATCAGCATTAGTCAGTTCACCGAAAAGGCGTATTTGGACTATGCCATGTACGTTATTTTGGACCGAGCCTTGCCGCATATTGGCGATGGCCTAAAGCCCGTGCAGCGGCGCATTATTTATGCCATGTCCGAGCTTGGTTTATCGGCAGCCTCCAAGCACAAAAAGTCTGCGCGCACCGTGGGCGATGTGATTGGTAAGTACCATCCGCACGGCGATTCCGCCTGTTACGAGGCCATGGTGCTGATGGCGCAACCGTTTTCCACGCGCTATCCCTTAATTGACGGGCAGGGTAACTGGGGTTCGCCCGATGAGCCTAAATCCTTTGCCGCCATGCGTTACACCGAATCGCGCATGACCCTGTATGCTCGCCTGTTGTTGAGCGAGTTGGAGCAGGGCACGGTAGATTTTCAGCCCAATTTCGATGGCACACTGGACGAGCCGGTGTTGCTGCCTGCGCGTGTACCGAATGTGCTGCTCAATGGCACGACTGGCATCGCCGTCGGAATGGCGACGGATATTCCACCGCACAATCTGCGTGAAGCGATTGCCGCCTGCGTGCATCTGCTCGACCACCCGGAGGCCGATGTTGCGGCCTTGTGCGAGCATCTTCCAGGACCAGACTTCCCCACGGCGGGCGAAATCATTACCTCGCGCTCCGACTTGCTCAAAATGTACCAAAGCGGGCAAGGTTCGGTGCGCCAACGGGCGATTTACGAGATTGAAGATGGCGATATTATCGTCACTGCCTTGCCGTATCAGGTTTCGGGCAGCAAAGTTCTGGAGCAAATTGCTGCGCAAATGCAGGCCAAAAAGCTGCCCATGGTGGCCGATTTACGCGACGAATCCGACCACGAAAACCCCACCCGACTGGTGATATTCCCCAAAAGCCGCAATGTCGATGCCGATGAGTTGATGACTCATCTGTTCGCTACCACCGATCTGGAACGCAGCTACCGCGTCAACATGAATATCATTGCGCTGGACGGGCGACCACGGGTCATGAACCTGCGTGACATGCTCGGCGAGTGGCTGCAATTTCGCATCCAGAGCGTACGCCGTCGCGTGCAATGGCGCTTGGATCGCGTGGAAAAGCGCCTGCATATTCTGGATGGCTTGCTGATTGCTTTTTTGAATATCGACGAAGTGATTCACATCATCCGCCATGAGGACGAGCCGAAAGCCGTATTGATGGCGCGTTTTGCACTCAGTGACACTCAAGCCGAAGCGATTTTGGAACTCAAGCTGCGCCACTTAGCCAAGCTCGAAGAAATGGAATTGCGCGGCGAGCAAGCCGAATTAGCCAAAGAACGCGACGCGCTGCGTGCCCTGCTTGAGAGCGAGAAAAAGCTGCACGCCAAAGTACGCGAAGAACTACTCGCCGATGCCGCCGCACATGGCGACCCGCGCCGCTCGCCGCTGGTTGAAGCAAACAGCGCACAGGCGCTGGATGAGTCCGCGCTGATTCAAAGCGAACCGGTCACGGTGGTGTTATCTAAACAAGGCTGGGCGCGGCTAGCCAAGGGGCATGAGGTGGACGGCAGTAGCCTGAGCTATCGCGCAGGCGACGGGTTTTTGGCGCAAGCCAGCGGGCGTAGCACGCAACAAGCGTTGTTTATCGACAGCACGGGGCGCGCCTATAGCGCCGCCGCGCACACCCTGCCCACGGCACGCGGACACGGCGAGCCGCTCACGGGACGCTTTTCGCCGCCCGCAGGCAGCAGCTTTCAGCACATTATTCTGAACACCCCCGAAGCGCGCTACCTGTTCGCCTCCAGCGCAGCCTTTGGGCTTATTGCTGAACTCAATCAACTGCATAGCCGCCAAAAAAGTGGCAAAGCATTTATGAGCATCCCAGAAGGCGCGCATCTTCTCACGCCCTTACTCTTGCCATCGCCAACCGATGAGCCGCTGTATCTTGCAACCTTGGGCGGCGGCAATGTGCTGGTGTTCCCGCTGCAAGAGCTGATTGACGAAGCGCGTGGCGGGCGCGGCAGCAAACTTATGGCACTCAACAAAGACGAGCCGCTGTTGGATGTGGTGTTATTACGCGCCAAAGATACCTTGCGCGTCCATACCAGCGGGCGCTTCCTTAATCTAAGCCCAGCCGATTGGCAAACCATGTTAAGCCAACGCGCGCGACGCGGTCGCCCATTGCCGCGTGGGTTTGCGCGTGCAGAGCGCTTGGAAAGCCTATCCAACGATTGAATTATTCATCCAAACCCATATCTAATACGCAAGTTCCATTTTTCAACTGCAAGAGGTCTTGATTACTTATGAAGCGCATCATGCTTTTCATCCTAACCAACATCGCCGTGATGGTGGTTATAAGCCTTATGTGGATGATTGTGTCCAAAGTCTTTGGCTTAGGTTCAATCCAAAGCCAAGGCGGCCTGAATCTCACATCCTTGATGGTGTTCTCATTAATGGTCGGCTTTACCGGCTCACTTATCTCTTTGATGATGTCTAAGTGGATCGCCAAGCGTAGCGTCGGCGCGGTCGTTATTGAGCAACCAAGCAACTCGCAAGAGACTTGGTTGGTTGAAACCGTGCGTCGTCAAGCCAATGCCGCCGGTATCACAATGCCGGAAGTGGCGATTTACGACTCGCCCGAGATTAACGCCTTTGCCACCGGACCCAGCCGCAACAATGCGCTGGTTGCGGTCAGCACCGGTTTACTTAACTACATGAGCAGCGACGAAGCCGAAGCGGTTATGGCGCACGAAATTGGCCACGTTGCCAACGGTGACATGGTGACCCTGACCCTGATTCAAGGCGTGGTCAACACCTTTGTCGTCTTCTTTGCCTACATCATTGGTTATTTTGTCGATCGCGTCATTCTGAAGAACGAAGAAGGGCAGGGCATTGGTTTCTTTATTGCCAACATCGTGGCGCAAATTGCTTTGGGCTTTCTTGCCAGCATCATCGTCATGTGGTTCTCGCGTCAGCGTGAATTCCGCGCCGATGCCGCCGGAGCCAAGTTTGCGGGCAAGCAAAAGATGATTGCCGCTTTAGAAAAACTCAAAGCCATGCACGAGCCTAGCCACTTGCCTGAGCAAATGGCGGCGTTTGGCATCAACGGGGGCGACATTCAAAAACTGTTCAGCAGCCACCCGCCGCTGGACGAGCGTATTGCTGCATTGCAAAACGCGGCTTAATCTTAAACAGGGCTTTGAAGCGGCTTTAAGCGCCCAAAGCCTTTTATAATCTCGCAAACAAAACCCCGGAATCTCACGATCCCGGGGTTTTTTGTGCCCGTAAGAAACAGGCGGTTAGACTTTGTCGTAACGATCCGCGTTCATGACCTTGACCCAAGCCGCCACAAAGTCATGCACAAACTTAGCCTTGTTGTCGTCCTGGGCATACACCTCGGCATAGGCACGCAGTATGGAGTTTGAACCAAACACCAAGTCGGCGCGAGTCGCTGTCCATTTCACTGCACCGGTTTTGCGCTCGCGGACTTCGTACAGATTGGCACCCGTGGCTACCCAGCTATACGCCATATCGGTCAGGTTGACAAAAAAGTCTGTGCTTAGCGCACCGACTTGCGAGGTGAATACCCCATGCGCCGTGCCGCCGTGGTTTGTGCCCATGACGCGCAGACCACCAATGAGACAGGTCATTTCAGGCGCGGTCAGTCCCATCAACTGCGCACGATCAAGCATCAGCTCTTCCGGACTGACCACGAAATCCTTTTTCAGCCAATTGCGGAAACCATCCGCCACCGGCTCCAAAACCTTAAATGATTCCACATCGGTCATGGCCTCTGTCGCATCTCCACGCCCCGGCATAAACGGCACGCGAATCTCGAACCCAGCCCGTTGGGCCGCCTGCTCAACCCCGACATTGCCCGCCAACACAATCACATCGGCCACGCTGGCACCACTTTCCGCCGCAAGAGGCTCCAAAACGGCAAGCACCCTACTCAAACGGGCAGGTTCATTGCCTTCCCAATCCTTCTGCGGAGCAAGGCGAATGCGCGCCCCATTGGCACCGCCACGATAATCCGAGCCACGGAACGTGCGCGCACTGTCCCATGCCGTAGCGACCATCTCGGCGATGGACAGCCCGCTGGCTGCAATTTTGGCTTTGAGCGCCTCAACATCATAATCCGCACGCCCCGCAGGCACGGGGTCTTGCCAAATTAGCTCTTCTTGGGGCGACCAAGGGCCGAGATAACGGGTGGCTGGCCCCATATCACGGTGTGTTAACTTGAACCAAGCGCGCGCGAACATCTCCGAAAAATAGTCTTGATCGGCGGCAAAACGCTCCGAAATCTTGCGATAAATCGGATCCATCTTCATGGCCATATCGGCATCGGTCATGATGGGGTTGTAGCGAATCGAAGGATTTTCCACATCCACCGGCTTGTCTTCTTCGCGGATATTGATCGGCTCCCACTGCCATGCACCAGCGGGAGACTTCTTCAATTCCCAATCGTAGCCAAGCAACAATTTGAAATAGCCGTTATCCCACTGCGTCGGATGCGTCGTCCACGCGCCTTCAATGCCGCTGGTCACCGTGTCTCGCCCCACGCCTCGGCTTTTATGGTTCATCCAACCCAAGCCTTGTTCCACAATATCTGCGCCTTCGGGGCTAGGGCCCAAGTTTTCGGCGCGGCCATTGCCGTGGCACTTGCCGACCGTATGCCCGCCTGCCGTCAGCGCCACGGTTTCCTCGTCATTCATGGCCATGCGCGCAAAAGTCTCGCGCACTTGCAGCGCGGTTTTGAGCGGATCAGGATGACCGTTGACACCCTCCGGATTGACATAAATCAATCCCATTTGCACAGCGGCCAGCGGGTTTTCCATGGTCGCGGGTTCATTTACGTTCTCATAACGCGCATCGGACGGCGCCAGCCACTCTTTCTCTGCGCCCCAATAGGTGTCTTTTTCCGGATGCCAGATATCTTCGCGACCAAAAGCAAAGCCAAACGTATTCAGCCCCATGGATTGATAAGCCACCGTGCCCGCCAGAATAATCAAATCCGCCCAACTGATTTTGTTGCCGTATTTTTTCTTGATCGGCCAGAGCAAGCGGCGCGCTTTATCAAGATTAGCGTTATCCGGCCATGAATTAAGCGGCGCAAAACGCTGATTGCCCGTGCCACCGCCGCCGCGACCATCGGCTACACGGTACGAGCCCGCCGCGTGCCACGCCATACGGATCATCAAACCCCCGTAATGCCCCCAGTCAGCTGGCCACCAGTCTTGGCTTTCGGTCATCAGCGCAACCATATCGCGGTGAAGCGCATCGAAGTCGAGTTTTTGCACTTCATCACGGTAATTAAAATCTGCGCCCAGCGGATTCGTCTTAGTATCGTGCTGATGCAAGATATCCAGATTCAGCGCCTTCGGCCACCAGGCCATGTTTGAATCGCCCGCCGAAGTCAGACTGCCATGCATCACCGGGCACTTGCCGGAAGATGTCGAAGAACGGGATGAGTCAGCCGGGCAAATTCCCTGAGGTGTGTGCGTATCGTGCATTTCAAATCTCCTGTCATCATGATCTTATGTTGCTATCCGCCTTCTTTTGCCAAGGCTCAAGGGCAGACCGAACCAAAAGAGAGCCTCTTTTTTGGCGTGTTTGCGAAATAAACATTCCGCACTTGGATACTAGGCAACAAAGCACTCATATGAAAAATGAATTGTTTCAATCACATTGATACACCCACGCTATGAACCTGGAAATTTTTGGACGACTGTCATCATTTGTGTCTAAACTTAAATCAGCCACTTGATACGAGCTGGCTTAACCCTTTTAGGAGAATGCACATGAAAATCAAAATCAGCCTAGCCGCCATCACACTGGGCAGCTTGATGCTCTCCCCCGTGTACGCCGATGATCTCAAAGAAAAAGCCATTGACTATCGCCAAGGCGTATTTCAAGTCATTGGTTGGAACTTCGGCGGCATGGGCGCCATGGCCAAAGGCGAAAAGCCCTATGACGCGGCCGAATTTACCCGCTTGGCGGAAAACGTGGCCTTTATGAGCAAACTCGCGCACGAAGGCTTTATTGCTGGCAGCGATTCAAAAGCCGGCGAAACCCGCGCCAAAGATGACATTTGGAAAAAGCCTGACGAATTCAAGAGCAAAATGGCGGACTTTGAAAAGGCCAGCACCGAGCTTGTCGTTGCCAGCAAAAGCGGCGATTTGAACAAAATCAAACCGATCTTTGGCAAAACCGCCGACACCTGCAAAGCCTGTCACAAGGCTTTCCGCGAAGACTAAAACCTGAGTTTTGTAGCCCGGGTGCCAACCCGGGGCAAGTCGAGCAACGGGTACGGCTGCCCCCGGATTCCCGCTACGCTTCATCCGGGCTACCTGCTTTTCAAGGATTGCAAACAAGTTCTAAAGCAGATTCACACCCCAAACCAGCCCCACGGCCACGCCTAGTGATAGCAGCAAACTCATCCAAGGCGTGGCCGTATTGTCTGTACCTTCGACGGGGCGGTTTTTCTCAACACCCGCCTTGCCCACCACCATCGGGCGCACCAGATTCTGCTTGCCCAGCTTCCAATACATAAAAATCGCCACAAGATGCAGGGCAATCATGGCAAACAGCAGGTAGATATTCAGCTTATGCCAGGCGGTCATAAACTCGCGCCCGCTGGATGACAAAAGATGCGCTAACGGCCCTTGCGTGAGCACATCATCATCCGCAAACAGTCCCGTTCCGGCCTGAATCAAGGTTATCGCCAGCAACCCCAGCACCGAATACGCCCCCAGAGGATTATGCCCAAGGTGCAAGACCCGCATCTGTTCACGCAGGTTTCGCGCATAAGCCAAAGCCGTGGCGGGCGAGCGCACAAAACTGGCAAAACGCGCCGTGCGAGTGCCAAGAAAGCCCCAAAGCATACGAAACAGCACCAAGCCCAGCGCCATCTGCCCTGCCCAGACATGCAGCGACATCGCACCAAGGTTCACACTCGCCACGGCAGTAACAATCGCCACCAGCAACAGCCAGTGAAACAGGCGCACGGGTAAATCCCATAGTTCATAGCATTTTCTGGATGACATTGGCGCGTCCTCTTCAAAATGGCTTGGGTGAAATGTAGCACTACTCGCGGAAGATACTGGAGCCTGTTGAGGGTTTTCGGAGTCGTTCCCACACTCCGGCGGCGCTAATGTGTCATGGCGCTAGAGCGTGGGAACGATTGAAACCGCTGAATAACCCCAAGGATGGAGTTATTCAGCATCTCCCGAGGTCAAACAGACAATCTGGTTGAGTCGTTCGCAGGCTTGAGCAAAAAGCGCATCGTTTAATTGCCCGAGAGAGTGAGGTGTTGCGCCACGCAAACGCCAATCAAATGACTTAGGTTGGTGGCAAAGCACATAACTGGTCTTGCTGGCTTTACGCCCTGTGGCAGAACCTACCGCCACAGCGAACGGGTTGTCAGCATTGTATTCCGCTGTGGTCATGGGTAAGCCAATCACCAAAGAAGTCTTCTCGTTGAAAATGCGCGGCGAGAGCACCAAAAAAGGGTGAACATCGCGCATTTCCCGTCCGACCTGCGGATTACAATCGATCCAAATAATATCCTGACGATCGGGCGACCAAATGGCATTTACCATTGCTCCGCCCCCACATTCGTCGAAGTTTGCATCACCTCGCCGCCGTGTCGTGCCGGGTCAAAACTCGCCAAGCGTTGTTCCAATGTCAAAACGGCATCGGCGATGGGCGTTATCGTAATCAAACCATCGACCACTGCAATGCTCACGCGCTGATGCACATGCAAACGTGCTTCACGAGCAATCGCAGCAGGCAGGCGCACGCCGAGATTATTTCCCCATTGTTTAATATCTAATGTCACTTCGCTCATGGCGATACCCTATGTTGCATTTTGTTTATACGAAGTATAAACATTGGCCGCTTGGGATGCAAAAGGCCATTTCTTATTGATCTGGAACGGACAAGTCAGTCGGCGCTTGGGAAAATACGGATAGAGGGCTTTTGTATTCATACTGACTCAGTGACTTTGTTTTAGCCTAACCCAGTAAGGCAATACCATTGTCCCCTGCAACCACAACGTACCCTCAATATTCATACCTACACTTGGAGGCTCCGTACCTTTCCATGCTCGGCGAGTGATGTAAATCGTCAAAACAAGATCACCTCCGTCATCAGCGGCTTCTCGAACTACGATTACTTCTGCGCGCCAACCATCCTGTCCCAACCAATCTGTAAAGTGATACACGCTCTGCACCGGGCCTCGGAATTGAAAGTCATCCCGTTCCCATTGAGCGATAGGTATGAACATGGC
This sequence comes from Halothiobacillaceae bacterium, assembly GCA_050178405.1. GTDB lineage: Bacteria > Pseudomonadota > Gammaproteobacteria > Halothiobacillales > Halothiobacillaceae > Thiofaba. Next base: position 29,812 of record JBFXGB010000003.1, on the reverse strand, counting down.
CATGTCATCAAACTTGATGGTCGTTTTGGCAGACATAGGCTCCTCGCCGGGCGTGAGGTTCATATTGAACCATGCGACTTGATCCGGGTGGTACTCGAAGGGTAATTCAATATGGCGAGCGGGTGATGCCTGATAGGCCAGCCCCATGAGCAAAAATTCATACGGCTGGTCTGTTTCGTAACTATCTCGATTAAGTAAAAACTGTGTGTCGTAAAAACTGATGCTTGAATTGCCCCATGCAGCCGTAATTTGTGCCTCCATACCGTCCTTCCATACATGCACCTGCCGCAACGTTATTTGATGCTGCTTGGCAGCATGGATAAACGGAAACACACTAGCCAAAAAACTATTTTCCCCACCGACTTCAACCACCATGGATAACCCGTGATTCACATGTGGCCAGGCCATGTAAAAACCTTGTGACCAGTTGGCGGGTGCTGTGTGACGAGGTTTGTAATTAGCCAAAAATCGTTCTTGCAGCCGAGCTTCCTGCAAAAATTCCGGCAAACGTTGCAGGATGTCGGTCGGTTCATCGGCAAAGGGTTGCCAGTGCGATCCCATCGAGTGGAGCGCTTGGGCTTCCTCATTATCGTGCGCAAATGTCGAATCAGGCCACAGCAGCGTGGGCATTTCCTCCGACTCGCAAAGGTTTGGTGGGGCAATCGATGTCTCTTGAAAATGAGTTTGACGCACCAGCACCTGTTGACCGTTATCGAGCGCAAGGCCGAGATAATCCTTGCCAATAAAGACAATCGTCCCTTGACCGTATTGCGGGTGTTCGAAAGTTTCACCAACAATCCAACATTCTTGATTCATCGCGCATACCTCGTGGGGTGGGTGTAAAGAGTGGCTGACTATGCTGCGCCATGTGGTGTCGTGCTCTATTCGCAACACGAGCTGATGATGGATGCCGTGAAATCATTTAAGCCAAATCAAATCAATCACCTAGCCTTTTGCGTCCAGAAGCATGAACTCATCATGGCCGAGGGCGATAAGATGGCACACAGGCAAGCGACGGTTCTGTATGTGTTCACGCACCGCTTGCGGAACACGGGAGTCGTTGAGCGGTATGCGTTCGTTATCGTCGGTAACTGCGTGCATTATTCATCCCCACCCAAGGCACAAGCAGCGTATTGAGTCGCAAGTTTTGACTGCGAAACATCAAGCCGCGATACGCTCAATGCCCAGGTTTGCCCGTCGGTCTTCAAGCCGCCACAACTCAAAGGCTGCCTGATGGGCAAGCCAGCTTTCAGCGCTTGCACCGAAGGCTAGCTCAAGACGCAAGGCCATTTCTGCGCTTACGCCTGTTTTGCCATTCACCAACTCGGAGAGCGCTTTGCGCGTCACTCCAAGCCGGGCGGCAGTTTCTGTAATGGTTAAGCCAAGCGGCACTAACCAAAGTTCAGACAAAATCTCCCCCGGATGCGGCGGATTAAACATTCTCATGCTCTTAGTCCTAATTTAGTGATAATCAACATAATCGACCACGTACACATCGCCATCCTCAAAACGGAATACCACGCGCCAGTTGGCTTGCACCGTAACAGCCCATAAGCCCGTCATGTCGCCCTTGAGTACATGAAGACGCAAACCCGGTGCATCCACATCCGCAAGCGCACGCGCCTTGTCCAGCAAAGCAAGAATCAGGCGTAGTCGTTTGGCGTGCATGCTTTGGATGCCGGCTTGACTGCCCGTGCTGAAATAACGCTCAAGCCCCTTGTGTACGAAACTTCTAATCATGAATGAATTGTAACCCGATGGGTTTCATGAAGGCTATATCCTTAGAACGTGTAGGTGCGAATTTATTCGCACCTACACGTAGCCGTGTTTAGCGCGCTTTGTGTAAGTCCTATTTATAGGCTCATGTCCGCCAGCCTGCGTCATCGTGTTTGGCCAGTCCCAAGCCTTCCAATGCTTCGAGCACGGTTTGTACGGCTTGGGTGGGTTTGCGTTTGAAGTTGGTGGCGAGGCGGTGGGTGCTTTGTGGCTCTGGGGTGAGCAGGGCGCGCACGCTTTGGATTTGTTCGCGCAAATCTTTCGGCCAAGGGGCGGTTTTGTCGCTGGGTTTGGCGGGGGTTTGTTCTGTGCTCTCGCCAAAGTCGGCTTCGGTTTGTTGGGGTTGTGCGGCTGAGTTTGTCGCTTCAGCACGCTGCGGGTTTTGGTAGTTCGGGCGTAGCCAGCGGATGATGCCTTGGGTTTCTTCGGCGGCGCGGGCGGCGTTGAGGGCGACAAGGCGCATGAGCAGTTCTTCTTCGGCCTCGGCCTGTTCAGCGGGTTTGTCGGGCAGGGGCGTGGTGGCGCCGGGCTTGCCGACGAGTTTTTCTGCCAGATCATCCCAGCCGTAGGCTTGGAATACGGCGGTATCGAGTTCGTCGTGCAGGCTTTTGAGCACGGACACGAGGCCGGTTTCGTGTATGGCTTTGTCTTTGACGCTTAGGGTTTCGCCGCTGCGCAGTTTTTCGAGGACGTTGTAGAGGCCGGTGAGGGTTAGCTCGGCATGTTCGGCCTGCACCCGCTTGCGGTGGGTGTCGATGTGTTCAGCCAGCGTGCGGATGTGTTCGGTCTGTTGGGTTGTGGCTTCGGGAAAGGGAAAGGTCTCGAAGCAGCGGGTTTTGGCATAGACAGAATCATTGCCAACACCAAGCCAACTGCCTGCCGCCATTGCCCAACGGATATGAATGCGGGAAGACAAAACTCCAAGGTTGTAAGCATCGTCTAGCGAGATATTGATGAGTTTGTTGTCGGGCAGGATGTCGGCATCAAGGAATTGAAACGTGCGGTGTTTGGCGGTTTCTACGGTGGCGATAAAGCGGGGCAGGCCGTCGAGCTGTTTACGCAAATCTTCACGCAATCCTCTATGAAGCCACCAATTAAGACGCAGACGAGGGTTTCGGTTCTGCTCACGCTCAGGTTTGACTCGTTCAAGCAGCCATTGATAAATCGCTGGGTAGTGACTTCGCACCTCGTCTGATGTAAGGCCGAACAGGTCGATGACCATTACGCCACGTGATTTGTTGGTCAGGTCGCGGCCATTGCGGTAGTGGCGGATGACCTGATGCTCATGGGAGTGCGGAGCGCCTTCCTGGCTGTTGTAGGTTGGGTTAGCGGAGCGTAACCCGACATCGGCACCAGATTGAGACGTGGGTTGTTGGGTTACGCTGGCGCTAACCCAACCTACGGGAAGCAGCATGGCGGCTTCTTCGGGGGTGACGATAAAGCCAGAATTGCCCAGCTCAAACCCGCGTTGGCTGATATTCTTGTTCGCTTTCATCTCAACCGCTCCCGCCACATTCGCCCCAATGGTCAAATCAGCATAAACCACGCCTTGGCGGCTGCTTAGGCTCACGTCTGCTGCATCTTCGCCCGTTTCGCGCTCGGCGGTGACAGTTTGCAGAATGCCTTCACCGGATTCGGCGCTGCCAACAGTCATAGCAATGCGTACCGCCGCGCCATCGGCGGCATCGACCCAAGGGTGGTCAGGTATGGCAAAGGCCAGCACCAGCGGGTTTTGCGCTGCGTTGAGCTGCGCTTCGATCACGCGGCGGTTAAACGTCTGCTTGATGCTGTTGGTGGTAATAAAACCAAAGCGCCGCGATATTCCGGCACGCACGGTTTGGGCGGCGATATGCCACCAGTGCATGACAAAATCGGCGGATTCGGGGACTTCTGGCCAGGTGTTGCGCACGGCATCGACATAGCCATCGCCCAAGGCGCGGCGCATGGTGGATGCGCCAATAAACGGCGGGTTGCCGATGATGTAATCGGCCTGCGGCCACTCGGCTTTGCGCGGGTTTTTGTAAAGCTCGATGGGCAGGCGGGCGCTTTCATCGGGGATAGCTTCGCCGGTGACGGGGCTGATTTTGGTGGTTACACCATCCCAGCGGGTGAGCGGTTTTCCGGCTGCATCTTGCGCGAAGTCGATACGATCATAGCTAATGAGTGCATCGCGGTGTTCGATATTGTGAAAATCGCGCAGCACGGGGTCGGGCAGGCTTTCGAGGGTTTTGTGAATGCGGTAATGCCATTGCAAATAGCCTATCCAGAGCACGATTTCGGCAATGGCGGCGGCGCGGGGGTTGATTTCTAGGCCGAGGAATTGGTGCGGGTCGATGGTGAGTCCTGCGGTGTCGAAACTGGCTTGGCCTTTGCTTAGGTCGGCAATCAGGTTGAGCACTTCGCCTTCGAGTCGCTTCATGTGTTCGAGGGCGACGTACAAAAAGTTGCCGCTGCCGCAGGCGGGGTCGAGCACGCGGGTTTGGCAGAGTTGGTAGTGAAATTGGCGCAGTTCGCTGAGTGCGTCGTTCATTTTGTTTTGTTGAACAAGGGCTTGGATGACGATTTGCGTGGTTTGCCACTGGGCGCGCAAGGGTTCGATGAGGGTGGGCAGGACGAGGCGTTCGACATAGGCACGCGGGGTGTAGTGCGCGCCGAGTTTGTGGCGTTCGAGCGGGTCGAGGGCGCGTTCGAGCAGGGTGCCGAAGATGGCGGGTTCGACAAAGCGCCAGTCGGCGAGAGCGGCGGTAAGTAAAAGGTCGATTTGCTCGCGGTTGAGCGGGATGACGTCGGGTGTGCTGAATAGGCCGCCGTTGAAGCGGCGAATATGCTCCATTAAACGGGCATCGAAGCCGCCGTGGTTCATGGTGTACCACAGGCTTTCGAGCGCGGGGGCGAAGGCTGCGGGTTTGTCGCGCAGGTTGTGCAGCAGGCTGGTGAATGCGCCGGTGCCGTCCACGGCGGGCAGGAGGCCGACATCTTCGGCAAACATGGTGAAGAGGGCGCGCATGAGGAAGTGGGCAACGCGCTGGGCGGGGTGGCCGTCGGCTTCGAGCGATTTGGCAAGCTTGGCGAGTTGGTCGGCAATGGCGCGGGTGACGCGGGCGGCTTCGCGGCTGGGGTCGAGTTTGAGCGGGTCGAGCCAAAGCAGGGTCAAGCGTTCGCGGATGGCGGCATCGTGCAGGTCGGTGAGGCGAATGCGATGGTGCGCCGGGTCGGGGTAGGGGACGTAGGTCGCGCCGCTGCGGGAAAATTCGCTGTAAAGCTCGATGCTGCGACCAACATCGACGACGACAATGAACGGCGGGCGGCCTTCGTCGCTGGGCAAAGCGCGGGCGTATTGGTCGGCTTGGTTTTGCGCGCGCAGCATGGCGCTGTTCCAGCCGCCGGAGTCGAGTTCTTTGCCGGTTTGTTTGGCTTCGAGAATGAAGCAGCCCCGGCGGTAAAGATCGATAAAGCCGCGCGTCACGCTGCCGTCGGCATGGGGCATATCGACGCGGCGCTCGAAAACGTAGGCGTTATCGCGGGTGTCGTCCGAGGCCGGATCAGGTCGCGGCAGGTCGAGTAACTGGCAAAGCTCGGTAAGAAAGAGCTGGTAGTTGGCGCGTTCCGAGCCGGAGGCGGCGCTCCAGCGGGTGATGAAGGTGTGGATGTGGGGCATGGGGTTGGGGTCTTGCTTGGAGTGCCTGCGGCATTCTGCACCTTCGGTTTAAGCGAGACAAATGGCTAAGCTTCAGTTGCATGTAACAATCGGGTCATGTAGGTTGTGTCATGTCAGTTGGCTGGAGGCACATCATGGGAAGCACGCACGTTAATTCACGGGTTCAGAAACATCGTAACGCACTGCGTATGGCAGGGTTGCGCCCGCTGCAAATATGGGTGCCGGATACCCGTCGTCCGGATTTTGCGGAGGAGTGTCGCCGCCAGTGTCGCGTGGTGGCTCAGGCGGACATGGACGACACGCTGGTGCAGCCGTTGATGGATGAGGCCGTAGCGGACGTGGACGGTTGGACGGCGTGATGCGCGGCGATTTTGGCAAACCAAGACCGGCTTTGTTGATTCAGTTCGCCCTTATCAGGATTGTCGGCAACTTGGGTAATGGCCTCGTTCACATCGGCGATTAGGTTGTTATGCAGTTTTTTATAAGCGCGGGCGAATCGGCGTGTTTGCCGAACATCCCATGTCATGCCTTGTTCGCTGTGCGCGGCACGAAGGGGGTGCTGTCTTCGCGCGCTTCAGCCATGCTCATCAGGCTTTCAGCAATAAAGGAGGCGGGCAGGTCGGGATTGTCCAGCGCGGCGCGTCCTACTTTGGCCCAAAACTCGACTTGGCCTTGCACAGTGCGGTATTCGGCTTTGGCAACTGCGCGCGCAGCGTTGACCAATTCTTCGTCGATGCGGACAGATAGGGTGCTCATCGTGTGTCTCCAGTGACAGCTATCCATTGACCACAATTGTAGCAGCATGGTGACGCGATATTTGCGTCCACGGGTTGCTACAACAACGACCCCGTAGCCAACATTTCCTGCGCAAGTTTGCGGGTTTGTGGGCTGATATTGACTCCGCCGATCATGCGCGCGAGTTCGTCGATGCGTTGTGCGGGGGTGAGTGGGGTGAGCAGGGTGCGGGTGCTTGTCGCATCTTGTTGTTTGTGGACGTTGAGGTGGTGCTGGCCTTGGGCGGCGACTTGGGGGAGGTGGGTGACGCAGAGGACTTGGCGTTCGCGGCCGAGTTCGGCCAAGAGTCGTCCGACGACTTCGGCCACGCCGCCGCCGATGCCGGTATCGACTTCGTCAAAAATCAGGGTGCCGACTTCGCCTTGGGCGGCGGTTTGGACGCGCAGGGCGAGGCTGATGCGTGAGAGTTCGCCGCCGGAGGCGACTTTGTTGATGGGCTGCAGCGGTTGGCCGGGGTTGGTGGTGACAAGGGCTTCGATGGTGTCGAGGCCACTGGCACTGAGGCTTGCGGCTGGGTCGTGCTGAACGCGCAGTTCAAATTGGGCGTGGGGCATACCAAGACCGCGTATGGCTTCACTCACGCTTGCGGTGAGGCGGGCAGCGGCCTGTTGGCGTGAGTGGGTGAGTTGGGCGGCGGCTTCGCGGTAGTGGGTTTCTTGTTCTGCAAGTTCTTTTTTAAGTTGTTCAACGCTTTCGCTGTTGCTCTCTAGGCTTTCGAGCTCGCTTTGCAGTTGCTGTTGATGGGCGTGCAGGTCTTCGGGGCGCACGCGGTATTTGCGTGCGGCATCGTGCAGAGTGCTTAGGCGGCTTTCGAGTTGCTGCAGGCGTTCAGGGTCGAGTTCAAGAGCATCAACGTAGCTGCGCAGGCTGTCGATGGCTTCGGTGAGGAGGATTTCGCTTTGTTGGAGCAGTTCGACGCTGGCTTGCAGGCTGGCATCATCAGAGAGGGCTTGGCTAAGTTGGTGGCTGATATGGCTTAGTTGGCTGTGCAGGCTGCGCTGGTCGTCGTTGCCTTCGTCCAAGGTGTGTAGGGCGCTGTGGGTGAGGGTGATGAGTTTACCGGCTTGGGCAAGGCGGCGGTGTTCGCTCTCTAACTGCGGCCATTCGTCGGCTTGTAGGCGCAGGGCGGTCAGTTCGCCCAGTTGGTGCTGCAAAAGGTCAATGCGGTCATTGCGTTGTGCATCGTTTTGCTCGCGGGTGAGTAGGGTCTCGTGAGTTGCTTTCCAGGCAGTATAGGCGTGGCGCACGGCTTCAAGCAGGGCATCGTGGTTGGCGTAGGTGTCGAGCAATTCGCGTTGCACGGCGGGGCGCAAGAGGTGTTGGTGCTCGTGCTGACCGTGAATATCGACGAGCAAACCACCCAGTTCGCGCAGGGTGGCAAGGTTAACCACGCGGCCATTGATGAAGGCGCGGCTTACGCCTTCGCGGGCGATGACGCGGCGCAGCAAGCACTCGCCAGACTCGTCATCGAGTGCGAGTTCTTTGAGTTTGTATTGCGCTTGCGGCTGGTTTTCGAGGGTAAATAAGGCTTCGAGTTCGGCGCGTTCGCTGCCGGGGCGGATGGTGTCTGCGCCTGCACGATCGCCAAGCAACAGGCCTAAGGCATCGACGAGGATGGATTTGCCCGCGCCGGTTTCGCCGGTCATGACGGTGAGGCCGCCTTCGAGTTCAAGCTGGATGCAGTCGATAATGGCAAAGTTGCGGACGTGGATGTGGCGCAGCATGGAAAAATCCGTGGGTGATTAAGGATGCCCGCCCCAATGGAGCTTGGCGCGTAGGATGTGAAAATAGTCGTAATCGGCGGGATGGATGAGTTGCGCATGGCGCGGCGAGCGGGTGATGCGCAGGATGTCGTCGGGTTCCATGTCGATCATGCACTGACCATCGAAGCTAACTAGGCTGTTGGCGCGGCTGTGCGGCGTAGCGCGAATCTCGATGACGGCAGTGGAGGGAAGGACAATCGGGCGGTTGCTCAAGGTGTGTGGGCAAATCGGCGCAAGGACGACGGCTTCTAAGCCTGGCGTGAGGATGGGGCCGCCTGCGGAAAGCGCGTAGGCCGTGGAGCCGCTTGGGGTGCTGATGACCATGCCGTCGGAGCGTTGGGTGAGCAGGTAGCGGCCGTCGATGTGGGTTTCAAATTCGATCATGCGCACGGTGTCGCGCACTTTGTACACGATATCGTTAAAAACATCGCTGCGATGAAAAACGTCGCCATCGCGTACCACTTCTCCGCGCAATAAAAAGCGTTTCTCTAAGATGTATTCGCCGCTAAAAATGCGTTCCAGGCGGCTGCTCATTTCATCGGGAGAAATATCGACGAGAAAGCCTAGCCGCCCAAGGTTGATACCGAGCACGGGGGTGTCAAAGGCGGCAAGGCTGTGTGCTGCATGAATGAGCGTGCCATCGCCGCCGATGGCAATGACTAAATCACTCTGCCGCCCCAGTTCGTCGCGGGTGGCGCGCGGGTAGCTGCGCAAGCTTGGATGATCGGGCAGGGTGGCTTGGTCGAGCAAAATGTTGCGTCCAAGACGCATTAGACAGCTAGCCAGCCGTTCAAGGGTGTCGGAAAGCCGATCATCCGCAGGTTTGGCAAGAATGCCGATGGTTTGAAAAGAAGACGGCATAGGTTTGAGCTTTATTAGGACTTAAACAGAACAATAACAAAGCCCGCAGCGAGAAGGTATAGATTGGTGTCCCCGAGTGGAATTGAACCACCGGCCTACCCCTTAGGAGGGGGTCGCTCTATCCAGCTGAGCTACGGGGACGAGGTGCGCATTTTAACAGCACACGGAGCTTGATGCGAACAGCGTGTCAATGCTGATTGGGCAAGCTGATATGATGTTGCGCATGACTAAAATTTTAAGTGTGGCATCTTCAGTTCCGGCTCCTCGTGTGCGTAGTTTTGCGGCGCTTATGGAGCTGTATGAGTTGAATTTTATATTGCTGCGTCGTCTGATGCCGAAGATGACCGATATGAAAGGGCTGCATTGCTCGAACGGTAGGAGCGGCATTCCTCTTTATGTTGAAGTGCTTGAGCAAGAAAAATTCACCACCGTGCTGCGCGTCTTTTACCGATTTGCGGGGCAAGATGGAGGCTTCAATGAAGCGCCCGATATTCATGTCCGCATTTACCATGATGCGAGTGTTGCGGAGGCTGTTGCCGGCCGATTGCGTGGGCGGGATTGCGTGGCCATGGGGCGCACGGGTGAGCGCTGTTTAGATGTGCGTTGGCGCTTGAATCGTTTTCTGTACAAATGGCTGCGTTATTTGCTGCATCGTCAGCACATTTTTTCATTAGACTGAACTTCTCATTTGAATTCTTGACTAATTTGCTCGGGAAGATTAAATTCCTGACCAACGAGCTAAGGTATAGCTCAACACAATCATTCAAGTTAGCGGGAGACTCAAGCCATGAGAGTATCTACAAAAGCACGCCACGCGATTACTGCAATGATGCACCTTGCGGCTCACCGTGAACGCGGGCCGATGACCTTGGCGGATATTGCTCAAGTCCAGGGAATGTCTTTGTCTTATCTGGAGCAACTCTTTTCGCGCTTGCGTAAGCACGGTTTAGTCAACGGCGTGCGCGGCCCTGGGGGTGGATATTGTCTTGCAAGTCACCCCGCCAGCATCAATATGGCACAAATTATGGACGCAGTGGATGATCGTTCACCTGTTGAGCGTGAGCGTTTTTTTGCCTCGTATCGCCGTGGCGCACGCGGCGAAGCACATGATATGTGGCATGACTTTAGTAAAAAACTTTACGGTTTTTTGGCAGATATGAGTCTTGATGATTTTGTGCGCTCTCAAACACCGCATCTGAGTACGCCCGCCAGCGTGCGTCGCGTTGTTCCCATGGGCGTTGCTTCGCAGGCTGCTTAAATCACAGTCGGTGATTTTTACCCCTGAACGAAGAGCCGTAATACTGAGACATTGAAATGACGCTTAAACTCCCTATTTACCTTGATTACAGCGCAACCACGCCCGTCGATGAGCGTGTGGCCAAAAAAATGTGCGACTGCCTCACTGCAGAAGGTAATTTTGGTAACCCCGCATCCCGCTCGCATGTTTTTGGCTGGAAAGCCGAAGAAGCCGCAGAAGATGCGCGCGATCAGGTTGCGGCGTTGGTTGGTGCTGACCCCAAAGAGATTGTATGGACTTCCGGTGCAACCGAATCCAACAATCTTGCCATCAAAGGCGCAGCACAGTTTTACAAGAAAAAAGGGCGGCATATTGTCACCATGACCACCGAGCACAAGGCGGTGATTGATACCTGCCGCGCTTTAGAGCGTGAAGGTTTTGAGGTGACGTATCTTGATCCTGAACCGAATGGTCTGCTGGATATCGATAAATTCACGGCAGCATTACGGGAGGACACGGTTTTAGCCTCGATTATGTTTGTAAATAACGAAATCGGCGTAATTCAGGATATTGAAAAATTTGGGGCAATTTGCCGTGAAAAAGGCATTATTTTTCATGTCGATGCAGCACAAGCCACGGGAAAAGTTCCTATTAATTTAGAAACGCTTCCGGTGGATTTAATGAGCTTTTGCGCGCACAAAACCTACGGCCCCAAAGGCATTGGTGCGCTGTATGTTCGCCGCAAACCGCGCATTCGAGTTGAGGCGCAAATGCACGGAGGAGGGCATGAGCGTGGAATGCGCTCCGGCACCTTGGCCACGCATCAAATCGTGGGCATGGGCGAGGCATTCCGTATCGCGGGCTTGGAAATGGCGAGTGAAAACGAACGTATTCGAATGTTACGCGATCGTCTTTGGGCGGGCTTGCAGGATATGGAAGAGGTGTATTTGAACGGCGATATGGAGCGGCGAGTACCACATAATTTGAACGTCAGTTTTAATTATGTGGAAGGTGAATCGCTGATTATGGCGCTCAAAGATATTGCAGTGTCTTCTGGCTCCGCATGTACCTCAGCCAGCCTTGAGCCCAGTTATGTTTTGCGTGCTTTAGGCCGCAACGATGAGCTTGCGCATAGTTCGATTCGCTTTACCTTTGGTCGCTATACCACGGTTGAAGAGATTGATTATGTCATTGCCTTGGTAAAACGTGCGGTTGGCAAGTTGCGTGAGCTATCCCCATTGTGGGAAATGTACAAAGACGGCATTGACCTTAGCAGTGTCCAATGGGCACATCACTAGTTTTTACTAATAGATTCAAGAGGATACGAACATGGCCTACACAGATAAAGTCATTGACCATTACGAAAACCCGCGCAACGTCGGCAGTATGGACAAAGAAGACCCAAGCGTAGGCACAGGCATGGTCGGCGCACCTGCATGTGGCGATGTCATGCGCCTGCAAATTAAGGTCAACGAGCAAGGCATTATTGAAGATGCCAAATTCAAGACCTACGGCTGTGGCTCGGCGATCGCCTCAAGCTCACTGGTCACTGAATGGGTCAAGGGAAAAACCTTGGATGAAGTCAAACAAATCCGCAACAAAGATATTGCCGAAGAGCTTGAACTGCCGCCTGTTAAAATTCACTGCTCCGTACTTGCCGAAGATGCCATTGCGGCCGCGATTGCGGATTACCAGAGCAAGCATGTATCGGCCTGACTAGGGTTGTTCATTGCCGTAAACATCTCCGGCAAATTTTTACCAACAAGCCTTATCACATCAAGTGATAAGGCTTGTTTGTGGATGAAGGCAGCACCTACACAAATGCGCATAATGTATATTATGTTAAATTACTGAACGCAAAAAACAGGTCATTTATCAGATGCCTGCCTTTACCAAAAACGACACGTCGTTACTGTTTTTTTTCGCGAATGCCACCGACTTGATTGCCAATTAAACCGCCGGCCGCACCGCCAATCACCGCACCTGTCACTGGGTTGCCGGATTGGTTGCCGATAATCGCACCGGCACCCGCACCCAGGACGGCTCCCGTAGCGGTTGAACGCTGACGTGTATTCATTCGGCATAGCCATTTAGAACAAAAACACCAGACATAAACGTTGCAAGTACCACAAGTTTTTTCATACAAAAGTCCTCATTGAGTGACGTAATCACCGTGGGCTAATTGTTTACAGCTCCGTGCCGCACAATACTTAGTCTTTAGTGCCCTTATCACGGTTAATAAGTAAGCCTGTTCCTGCGCCGACTGCACCACCAATAATCGCGCCTGTGACCGGGTTTCCGACCTGATTTCCGATCACAGCTCCTCCGGCCGCGCCGATAGCGCCACCGCTTAGTGCCGACTGCTGACGTGAGCTCATTTCTGCGCAGCCGCCTAACAGAGTGACAACGGCAGAAAGAAGAATGATGTGTTGAGTTGTTTTACGCATAGCTGTGTCTCTCTACTTTGTGGAAAAAACATTGATGACATCAATGCTTAATGCTTAGGATATCCCTTGTGGTATTTAAGTTCACGTGCAAACAGCACACAAGCTATTTAAGGTTTACTCGCTGGGGCGGGTGGATTGGTTCCATCCAAAGCCGCTGCAAGTTGTGCAGACTCGGTTTCCTTAAATTGCTGTATGGATACAACTTTGCCCTCTTCAGCCTTTATCAAGGTCACGCTATCTTCTTTGCGCGGCAACATTTCGGTTTGCTCTTTTTCTGCACCAATAGCAATGCGATAGGCATAGTCACGCATTTTTGGCAAGGCGACCATGCTGGTAATAAACCCTGGCATAGCACTAATGTCGGCGATATACACCATTTTGCGTTGATTCATATAATCGCTAGGCTGCTGCTTAAGATGACTATTAATCATCTCGGCGGCGGATTTATCTGCCGTAAACACAATCAGACGGGTATCGGCGGGCAAGGGAAACGGCTTGTCATGTTGATCGTTGAGTTGGAACGCAGGCACTGGATCGCCTACTTTGAGCATGGCGGTATCTGCAAAAACAAGACTTGGCACAAGTAACAGAGCGGCAAACAGGCTACGCATCATCATCTCCAATAAATAAAAATCTAGAAATACTTATAGGCTTATTTACTAGAATAATAAACCCATAAAAATAAGACATTTATCGGTTCATAGTACCTAAAACTCGACGTGCAGCATCAACAGCAGCATCAATATCAGTACAACTATGTGCCCCGGAAACAAACCCAGCCTCGTAAGCACTGGGCGCAAGATATACGCCCTGCTCTAACATGCCGTGAAAAAAAGCCTTAAAGCGCGACATATCGCAACGCCCTACTCCAGCAAAATCAGTCACCGACGCATCATCAGAAAAAAACACGCCAAACATGCCGCCAACGTTATTGGTAGTGAGTCCAATGCCCACTTCTGCTGCAGCCTCGCGCAAGCCGTCACACAAATTTTGCGTGCGCGCCGCCAAGGTCTCATAAAAACCTGGCTCCATCACGAGCGCCATGGTTGCAAGCCCCGCCGCCATCGCCACCGGATTGCCGGATAACGTACCGGCCTGATACACCGGCCCGAGCGGTGCAATGTATTCCATAATTTCACGTCGCCCGCCAAACGCGCCGACCGGCATGCCACCGCCAACCACCTTGCCTAACGTGGTTAAATCCGGCATCACGCCGTAATGCTCTTGTGCCCCGCCCAAGGCCACGCGGAAACCGGTCATTACTTCATCAAAAATCAGCACTGCGCCGTATTGCGTACACAGGGCGCGCAAGCCTTCCAAAAAACCAGGGACAGGCAAAATGCAGTTCATATTGCCCGCCACCGGCTCGACAATAATGCAAGCAATATCATGGCCTTTCTCAGCAAAGACCTGTTCCACTTGCGCTAAATTGTTGTACTCAAGCGTCAAGGTTAGCGCGGCCAAGGCTTCCGGTACGCCCGGTGAACTGGGCACACCCAAGGTCAACATGCCCGAACCTGATTTGACCAGCAACGAATCGCTATGCCCGTGATAACAGCCCTCAAATTTGACGATAATTTCACGCCCGGTATAACCCCGTGCCAAACGAATCGCACTCATGGTCGCCTCGGTGCCCGAACTGGTCATACGCACCATTTCTAATGAGGGCACAATCTCACACAACAAATCTGCCATCGTCGTTTCAGCCTGAGTGGGTGCTCCAAACGACAATCCGCGCTCGGCGGCTTGTTTAACCGCATCAATCACCGAAGGATGGGCGTGGCCTGCAATCATCGGCCCCCATGAGCCGACAAAATCCACATAGCGCTTCTCATCCACATCAAACACATATGCACCCTGCGCACGCTCGAAAAATACCGGGTCGCCACCCACACCGCGGAATGCACGCACCGGAGAATTGACCCCACCGGGGATATGACGTTGGGCTTGAATAAAAAGATCGTGCGAACGAGACATGCGATGAACTCCTGTGAGCGCCCTACTTGGGCGCAGTGTAACGATTGAACATGGGAATATAGCGCCTTGCGGCAGCTTCAATATCATCAGCAGCGAAAACGTCCGAAATCACCGCCAACATATTCGCACCTGCATCCACCAAGGGTTGTGCATTGTTAACGTGAATACCGCCAATCGCGCAGATAGGGATGTTTATTTTTTCTTTAGCTGCGCGCAACAAATCAAGGCTTGCTGGCACGGCTTCGGGCTTGGTTTTTGATGGAAAAAACGCCCCAAAAGCCACGTAATCCGCGCCTTGCTTTTCGGCATCAAGCGCAAGTTCAAGCCGGTTGTAACAGGATACGCCAATGATTGCGCCCTGCCCTAGCCGTGCCCTCGCGAGGGTGAGCGCAGCATCGTCTTTGCCAATATGCACACCATCCGCGCCAACTTTTGCGGCTAGTTCAATATCGTCATTGATGATGCTCAGTGCGCCGTATTCACGGCATAGACCGACCAATTCGGCGGCAAGTTGTTGACGCAGCACGCTATCTTCACGTTTGTCGCGGTATTGCACGATGCGTGCGCCACCGCGTAAGGCGGCTTCAACTTGGGTAGAAAATTGCTCGTCGGCTATCAAAGTGCTGTCAGTGATGACATACAGACCTGCCAGTGTTTGAGACTTATTTAAGACAATCACAAGGCGCGCCCATTTTGCCAGCTCGCGTCATTCACCCAAGCATGGGTTTTCATCAGTTCGACAATTTGTTCAAAGCTTTCGTTATCCTCTGGTGCTGCGACAAACTGGGCGGTGATACGCATATTGCCATCTTCGATAGGCTGAATTTGAAGTTGCTGGGGCGTGCATTCGTAACTATTTAATGCACTTTGAAAAAATTTAAGCACCTTGTTATATTGTTTTGTAGTTGTTATGAACTCTATGAAAGCACCTTCGCTTTGTATATTATTTTCGGTAGAGGTTTGCCGCGAATTAAATTGATAGCGCAACAATATATTTGCCATAAGAATGAATGCAGTTCCAAGAATAGCCTCAAATACCAAGTCGGCACCTGCTGCCGCGCCGACAGCTGCAGATGACCATAATGTAGCCGCCGTATTTAAGCCGCGAACATTACCCCCCTCGCGCATAATAACCCCAGCGCCCAAAAAACCCACACCAGAAACCACATAAGCAATGACATGCACCGTACCGTAATTGCCCCCATGTAAACCGTGATAACGATTGGCAATATCCACAAAGATCGCCGCACCTATTGCAACAAGCACATTTGTGCGCAACCCTGCACTGCTATGATTAAGATGCCGCTCATATCCTATAAGCCCGCCCAAGATAAACGCCACAGAAAGACTAATGAACGTGTCAAGTAATGATGAGGCATCAAAAATATGTATAAATTCCATCATTCACTCCGTAAATTTCAGGCAAGTGAATAAGCTAAATGCGCCGCACCAAGCAGTGGCGCACGCGGTTCAAGCACCACTTCCACCGGAATGGTTTCTAGCAGGCCACGGAATCGCCCCTTATTCAGAAAACCATCCATAAATGCACTGCGCTGTAAAAAAGGCAGGATTTTTGGCGCGATACCACCACCAATGAGCACGCCGCCGGTGGCGAGTGATTTAAGCGCAAGATTCGCCGCTTCTGAGCCGTAAATATGCACGAACATATCAAGCGCATGAATACAGACAGAATCAGAACCCGCTAAAGCGCGATGGGCAATTTCAGCACTGGGATCCGTGGCGTTTTCGATGCTTCGCAAGGTGTTTGCATCCATGTTGCCACGCCCGCTATCGCGCAAAAAACACCAAATATTGTATAAACCAGGGCCGGACAAAACGCGCTCGACACTCACATGCCCGCCGAGCTGGTTGCGCATGTAATGTAACAGTCCATCTTCATCGGCAGTGGTGGGCGCGAAGCTGCAATGCCCGCCTTCGGTGGGCTGAGCATGGTAGCGTGTACCATCCCAAAACAGGAGCGCTTCGCCTAATCCGGTTCCGGCCGCAATCACCGCCATCATCCCATCTTTACTGCGACGAGCATGGGAGAGCACCACGCACTGATCGGCGGCGAGGTGCAACATACCTAAAGCTGCGGCTTCCAAATCATTGAGCAGTCGCACCGGACAGTCGAGTTGCACTTCCAGCTCGCATTCATCCAACACCCACGGCAAGTTGGTGGTGATACTTTGGCGATTGACCACAGGCCCTGCAACACCAAACGCTGCACCGTGCAACGCGGGGCGATGAACGCCTAAAAAAAGATTAATAATGTCGCTCAATTGCGCATAGTCACGACTTGGATAGGAGGATTCGCGCTCACAGACAAGACCGCCGTCCTGTAAACCATACAACGCTAAAACAGTTTTCGTGCCGCCGATATCGCCTGCCAAGAACATATAGGTTTACTCCTCAATAAGAACAAGATGCGCGTTGGAGCCTTCGGCCACCAGAAACTCCAGCGCATGGGTAATAAACACAGAAACCTCATGCGGCGGACGACGATAAAACGCTTCCCATGCCAAATCCCGTACTTCACCATAACGCGAAGTGTCGCTTGGGTGCTTATCCAGCCAAGCAAGGCGCACGGCATGTCCAATCAGAACATCCATAACCAAATCATTTTCAAAACGCAGGTCAGGGTTAACCTTTAATACAGCTACTAAAGCACCCAAACCTTCGATAATGAGTTGGCGGTATTCGGCTGCGACGACTTTATTTAACAAATGGTCCACTCGCAAGGCAAAATTCTTTTCCCATGCGGTATTTTCAGACAAGAGTTGCTCACTATCCAAGCGGTTTTTGCGATTGTATTTATCACCAATCACCAAGGCACGGCAATGGTGCAATATATCCCATACTTGCGGATAAAAGCGTTCGGGCAAACCACCAATCGCGCCTTTGGCTTGTCGCCATAATAACCAATCTTCAGGCATATTGGGTGAATCGCAAGCATCTATTGTCTTATCAAACTGCACAGTATTTATTGAATTAGGCGTGGTTGAAATATGCAGCGATTCAATACGACCTAAGCTGCGTTCTTCATCGCCAAAATGTTCCAATAAAGAATGTAAACGTGCAAAAATACGGTGAGGGGGCTTGTCTAAGAGAGCATCAAAGGCAGCATCCAACGATATGTTCTTTTCTGTTGCCACTCCAGCAATCAATAACTGTAATAAATGACCAATACGCAGAGTCAAAATATCGCGGATTAAATCAGATTCGTTTTTGGCAATCTGCCCTAGATAAACAATAAGTTCTTGGGTGAGAATACGCTCACGTTCATCCTCACCGCAGAAACTACGGATCATGGCCAGAATTTCTAAATTACCCATCGGCGCATGAATAATGGCGCGACGACTATACGCACGGCCGACAGCGAGTTGTTTTTGCCGCACAAGAATATCCATCACCGCAACTTCAAGTTGAGTATCAACCTTGCCGAGTAAGTCCGCAGCACGGCGTAATATACTCCATAATTGCATGCGCCCTGCACGATCAAATACATCTTGAGTTAAGTCGCGCAAGCATAAATTCTGTTGCGTAACAGGATGCTTAAATGGAGTGACGAAATCTCCACCGTGGCTTGCCCATAGTGCGACAAGATACTCGATATGCACATAAGGATTGCCACTTACGCCTAAAGCGGCTAACAAAGTTTCCGAGGGTTCATCCAGATTTAAGGCGGAAAACTCAGCATCGCTTAAAGGCTGAGGCGCATCCTGGCTTTCTGGTAAAAAGGAATGTTGGATGGATGTGCGCGGTAAACCGTCATCCTCAAGGCTAAAACTCTCTGCGGTGTAAACACGCTCGGCGGCACAATTTTGAATCAATTGGTTAATGCGCCCCGTGCGCACCGGATAGCCATCAAGGTCGCCATCATTAACCTCATGCAGCAAAGTCAATAAATATTCACTATCGGCCGCATTGAGCATCGCACAATTAATCCAGAGCGTAATTAAAGGCATTCCTGGATCGCGCCAATAACGGTGAACATAGCCGATTTCAGAGCGCAGTCGCCGCGTTAAATAAACATTATCTAAATTAAGATAAAAATCATCACGATCAAGCATTTGCGGTACAAAAACAACGCGTTGACCAGCGAGTGAATACACCCGAGATGTGGTTAAAATACGCATTCTTCGCGCCGGCCGCCCCGTCATTTTAAGCTTATAACTGCGCCCTAATACGCTAAATAATTCAATTAATTTGCGTGAATGCGCTACTCGCACAGGATTGACTTGTTGCAACACTTCAGAGCAAATTCCAACACGATCTAAGCGTTCTTGAACGTGCATATTCTCCGCGATAACACCCACTTGAACTGGACGATGGTAGCGTTTACCTAAACGCAAACGCCGTCCAAGTGGGTCAATATCTGCAGGTTGCAACAATCCATCTTGAATCAATTTACCCAGGATAAAAAGGCTTTGCGCCCAAACCAGCGGCAGGTTCTCGTTGGCTTGGCGCATCTGGCTGCCCGGTTGCGCGCGTTCGGCTTCGATATTTTCGGCAGGCACAAAATACAGTTCAGGTAAAAGAGCTTTGCCATCGTACTGAACACTTAAGCGGTTTAGGGCTTCGCGGTAATAATTAGCCTCGAAGGATTTTCCTGAAAACAAATTATTCAGCAACAAATAGGTGAAAAATAGCGGCCATTCGGCTTCAATATGCTCGAATTGTTTGAGTTCATGCGGATCGTAATGCAGGCGCGAGGAATCTTCTAGAACGGTTTGATGACCATCAAGCAGAAAACGTTTACAACCAAACGTACCTTGCAGTTTATTGACCACTTCACGCTGGGTTTGCTCGATAATCTCCATATTCCGCACGGCAAAAGCAGGAAAACCAATTATTGAAAGTAATGCTGCATCGACTTCTTTTGAGTTGGACTCTCGCGGCAATAGAGTTTTAAGGGTGATTTCGGTGCGCGCAATTTCATCGGGTAAAACATGAACGGTCGATTTCTCATCGCCTTCGCCTCCGTATAAATCAAACCCATTCATGGCTTCCAGTGCAGCAAGCGCCATACCAATGGAACTGGAATTGAGTTCACGAATCCCGTGGTTAGTTTTGTGTCCGCGCTCCCAAATACCAAAATCCGGTGTCGAATAGGCGCGCCCGATGTAATACACCAAGTTTTGTACAAAATCGACTTCATCTTGGTTGAATACAATCCGCAAACCCGAAGCCGTCATTTGCGCCAACATGAGTAAATAAAGCGAGGTTGCATCAAGTTGCAAATGCCCCCAAGCATCATCGCCCACCACTTCATTGCCTGTTTTGGTGTCGTATTTGGCGTGTAAGGCATCCAGCGGGTTTTGAGTTTTTTTGAAGGCTTCGACTTTATGCGCCTGACGCATCATGGCAAACAGCAGACCACGCATCAGTTTAACGACGCTTTGTTCCAGCAAATAGGCGCGTGCAGGCTCAAGATCGGCGCGACGATAAGCAAGCCCCATGCCCCACACCGCAAGAATGCTGTACACATTGTCGCGCACCCAAGCATCGGTATAGTCGCCGTGCGCGCTCACAGCGGTACTGGCCGGCAAAAGCCCGGTCACCGGATGTTGGCGTGCGAGAATGATGGCTTCGACTTCCTCGTCGATGAGATGCAAACGGCGTAACTGCTCGTCTTTTTCGCCGCGCAAGGGAGCTTTATTGCTCCAACCCGCCGTGATGTCGGCATCCGCTCCAATCTCATCATTCATATCATCGTCCTCTGAATCATCGCGCCCTAATCACTTGTTCAAAGTCTCGCTGAGGGGCGAAAAAATCAACTTCAATGCTCTTGTAGCCCGGGTGCTAACCTGGGGCAGATTGGGTCACCGTTGCGGCTTCCCCGAATTCTCGCTTAGCTTCATCCAGGCTACATCGTTGCGGCGCGAAAATGGGTATCAATGCAGACCGCGCGCACTTAAATGGGGCAGTTCCACGAATAAGGCCGCTGCATCCACCGCGTCAAACACATAGCGGGCATTGCAAAACTCACAATCCACTTCGATATTGCCTTGTTCCGCAAGCGTCTGCGCAATTTCTTCTTGCCCAAGCCCGCGCAACATATCGCCCACGCGTTCACGCGAGCATGAACACTTAAACTTAACGTTTTCCGGGGTATAAACCCGTCGATCTTCCTCGTAAAACAAGCGTCGCAACAGCGTTTCGGCGGGCAGCCCCAAAAGCTCCTCGCGTGTCACCGTATCCGAGAGTGCCACGATACGATTCCAATCTTCATCATCAGCCGCCGAATGATGCTCAGGCATTTTTTGTACCAAAAGCCCCGCCGCATGGTGTCCGTCGGCTTCTAACCACAAGCGGGTAGGAAGTTGTTCCGAGCGCTCGAAATAGCCTTGCAAGGCATGTGCCAAGCGCTCACCCTCAAGCGGCACGATGCCCTGATAACGCTCGCCGCGTGCGGTTTCGATGGTCATGACCAGCCGCCCGCTGCTCAACAGCGCCAAATCACGAGCATCACTTTGTAGCGGGTCGCCATGCCAGCGCGCCAGACCGCGTAATTCACGCTTGGAGCTGACTTGCATAACTAAAAGATGCACCGCCAATGGCTTGCCCGCAGTCTTCGTGCGCTCCTCCACGGGGGTATCGCTCATCATTTGCAGGGTCAATTTGCCGTCAATTTTCAGTGTAGCCGCCAACAACACCGCCGCCACAGCCGCTTCGCCCAACAAAGCCGCCACGGCTGGCGGATATTCACTGCGCGAAAGCAAATTCTGCCAAGCATCATCAAGCTGCACCAACTCGCCGCGCACCGGTGCGAGACGCTCATCGCCCTCGCTACCCAAAAAAATAAAGCGATGCAGCAAGCTCTGAGCACTCATCTTCAGTCCTCCAAACGCTGTTTTAACACGGCGTTGAGTTGCGCGGGATTGGCCTTGCCTTGGGCGGCCTTCATCACTTGCCCCACCAAAAAGCCAAAGACCTTATCTTTGCCGGAACGGTATTCGGCCACTTGTTCAGGACATTGCGCCAGCGCCGCATCGACAATCGCCGCGATTGCGCCCTCATCGGTAATTTGCTTTAAGCCTTTTTTCTCGATAATGACATCGGCGGCTTGCGCATCGCACCCACCCTCGCCTGCCATCATGGCCTCAAACACTTCTTTGGCGAGTTTGCCGGAGAGCGTGTTGTCGCTTATGCGCTTGAGCAGCCCCGCGAGCATATCGGCATCGACAGGGCTTTGTGCAATATCCAAACCTGCCTTGTTGAGCGCCGCCGAAAAATCGCCCATGACCCAATTCGCCGCAAGTTTGGGCTCGCACGCCGCCGCCTTGAGTGCGGCTTCATAGAAATCGGCTAACTCACGCTCGGCAGTGAGAAAGCTGGCATCATAGCTAGACAAGCCATACTGAGTGACAAAACGCTGCTTTTTCTCTTGCGGCAACTCAGGCAAGCCGGCACGCACCGCGTCGATAAAGGCTTCGTCCAAAACCACCGGCAAAAGATCAGGATCGGGGAAGTAGCGATAATCATGCGCCTCTTCCTTGCTGCGCATCGAGCGCGTTTCATCCCGATCTGGGTCGTACAGACGGGTTTCTTGCACCACCTTGCCACCGCCCTCTAAGGCATCAATCTGGCGTTCAACTTCAAAGTTAATGGCGCGCTCCAAAAAGCGAAACGAGTTAACGTTTTTGACCTCCGCGCGCGTGCCAAACTCGACCTGCCCCTTGGGACGTACCGATACGTTGGCATCGACACGGAATGAGCCCTCCTGCATATTGCCATCGCACATGCCCAAATGCCGCACGAGGCTATGAATCGTTTTGGCATACGCCACAGCCTCTTTTGCCGAACGCATATCCGGCTCGGAAACAATCTCCAACAAAGGCGTACCGGCACGGTTCAAATCGATTCCGGTCATATTATGAAAATCTTCGTGCAAGGATTTACCCGCATCTTCTTCCAAGTGCGCCCGCGTAATGCCGACGGTTTTGCTTGTACCGTCCTCTTGCTCAATCGTAATGCTTCCACGCGCCACAATCGGTAAATCCATCTGGCTAATCTGGTAGCCCTTGGGAAGGTCGGGATAAAAATAGTTTTTGCGCGCAAAAATTGAGCGGCGATTCACCACCGCGTTAATCGCAAGACCAAAGGTTACCGCCAAACGCACCGCCTCGGCATTCAGTACCGGCAAAGCCCCAGGCATACCTAAGTCCACCACATTGGCTTGAGTATTGGGCTCTGCCCCAAACGCGGTGGACGAGCCGGAAAAAATTTTACTTTTCGTCGCAAGTTGGGCGTGAATTTCAAGCCCGATAACGGTTTCCCATTGCATGGTTTTAATCCTGATTAGCCACAGAGGACACAGAGCGCACAGAGGTCAAGCGGTTTGGATTTACCTCTGTGTGCTCTGTGATCTCTGTGGCTTATTTTTATAAACGCGGGTTCATTCAAACGCGGGCGGCATTTGACGATGCCAATCCGTCGCTTGCTGAAACTTGTGCGCGATATTCAACAAACGGCTTTCGGCAAAGGCTTTACCAATAATCTGCAAACCCACCGGACGATTGTGCGCAAAACCCACCGGAATCGAAATTGCGGGCAATCCTGCCAAGTTTACTGGCACGGTGTAAATATCCGATAAATACATGACGACCGGGTCTTTGAGCAACTCGCCCAAGTTAGGCGCAACATTCGGTGCTACCGGCCCCATAATCACATCGACTTCGGACAAAACACGTTGAAAATCATCGGCAATTAAACGGCGTACACGCTGGGCTTTAAGATAGTACGCATCGTAATAACCGGATGATAGTGCATAAGTGCCCATCATAATGCGGCGCTTAACTTCATCGCCAAAACCTTCCGCACGTGAACGCTCATATAAATCTGTTAAGTCCCGAGGCGCATCGCAACGATAACCAAAGCGCACGCCATCAAAGCGCGAAAGATTGGACGAGGCTTCGGCAGGTGCAATCACGTAATACGCCGGAATCGCAAGCTCACTGTTGGGCAGGCTCACTTCATGAACTTCTGCGCCGAGTTTACGAAATTCGACAATCGCCGCTTCAATCGCCAAAGCCACACCTGCATCCAAGCCTTGACCGAAATACTCGCGTGGCAAGCCAATTTTAAGCCCGCTTAAATCCAGTTTGAGATGTGCGCTGTAATCCTCGCTCGCCTGCTCGCTTGAAGTCGAATCACGCGCATCAAAGCCCGCCATGACATTAAGCATGAGCGCGCAATCTTCTGCTGAACGCGCCATCGGCCCGCCTTGATCAAGTGAAGACGCATAGGCAATCATGCCAAAACGCGAGACGCGCCCGTAGGTCGGTTTAAGCCCGGTAATGCCGCAATAGGCGGCGGGCTGGCGAATCGAGCCGCCGGTATCCGTGCCCGTTGCGATAGGGGTCAGCCCTGCGGCAATCGCCGCCGCCGAACCGCCCGAAGAGCCACCGGGAACGGCTTCTGTGTCCCAAGGGTTTTTGGTTGCGCCATAAAAACTCGATTCACTGGTCGAACCCATGGCAAATTCATCCATATTGAGCTTACCCAACATGACCGTGCCGGCTTGACTCAAGCGCTCAACCACTGTGGCGCTATACGGCGCAATAAAATTGTCCAACATGCGCGAGCCACAGGACGTTTTCACGCCTTGGGTACAGAAAATATCTTTGTGCGCGAGTGGAATACCGGTCAAAACACCGGCTTGACCTGCCGCAATCTGCGCATCGGCAAGCTCTGCGCGATGCAAAGCGGCATCCTCGGTCACGGTGACGAAGCTATTGAGCGCAGCATCATGCTGGCGAATGCGTTGCAAAAAATGTTGCGCAAGTTCATGTGCTGAAATTTTTTTGCCAGCCAACATTTGGCGTAGTTCGGCAAGCGTGTGGGTATGCAGGCTACTCATTCAATCACCTTGGGTACAAGAAATAAGCCCTTTTCGACGGCAGGCGCATGGGCTTGCAGCAGCTCGCGTTGATTCACCTCGGTCACGACATCCTGGCGTAGGCGCTGGCTCATCTCCAAAGGGTGCGCCATCGGCTCAATGCCCTGCACGTCCACTTCGTTCATCTGCGCCACAAGCTCCAAAATGCTTGATAGATCACAGGCATAACGTTCAACATCATCAGGATGGATCGACAAGCGAGCAAGATGGGCGATTTTCATCACCTCAGGGGGTGTAATCGACATAATGACCCCGTATCAATTTGAGTCGGTAAATAAGGCTCTGGAATGTAGCACAGCACGAAGCCTTGCCCAAGATGCGGGGCATTGTTAGAGTGTGCAACTTGGTTAAATTTCTACTAATCAATACAATAAGTCTCGCAAGTCAATAGTTTATATAAATCAAAATCTTATGTTCAAAAATCTATTTGGTATGTTTTCGGCGGATCTATCCATCGACCTTGGAACCGCCAATACGCTCATTTACATGCGCGGCAAAAATATCGTTCTCGATGAGCCCTCGGTGGTCGCCATTCGTCAAGATGGCGGTCAAAGTGTGATTCAGGCGTTTGGTATTGAAGCTAAGAAAATGCTGGGGCGCACGCCAAAAAATATCAGCGCCGTGCGTCCATTGCGCGATGGTGTGATTGCTGATTTCCATGTCACGGAAAAAATGCTCCAGCACTTTATTCGCAAAGTTCACGGCACGGGTCTATTGCGCCCTAGCCCGCGCGTGCTGGTGTGTGTGCCGGTGGGTGCAACCCAGGTTGAACGCCGCGCCATTCGTGAGTCGGTGCTCGGTGCAGGTGCGCGCAAAGCCTATTTGATTGAGGAACCTATGGCTGCGGCGATAGGCGCGGGCATCAATGTCGATGAGCCACGCGGCTCGATGGTGGTCGATATTGGTGGCGGCACATCGGAAGTCGCGGTCATATCCTTGGACGGCATTGTTTATTCGGCCTCGGTGCGTATTGGTGGCGATAAATTTGATGATGCGATCATCAGCTATGTGCGCCGCAATTACGGCATGTTGATCGGTGAAGCCACGGCTGAACGCATCAAAAAAGACATCGGCTGCGCTTATCCTGGGCGCGATTTGCGTGAAATTGAAGTCAAGGGTCGCAATCTAGCCGAAGGCGTGCCGCGTAGCTTCACTCTTAACAGCAATGAAATCCTTGAGGCGCTGCAAGAGCCCTTGTACGGCATCGTGCAGGCCGTGCGCACGGCGCTTGAGCAAACTCCGCCGGAATTGGGTTCAGACATTGCCGAATTTGGCATTGTGCTGACGGGCGGCGGAGCCTTGTTGCATGATCTGGATCGTCTGCTCATGGAAGAAACTGGCCTACCGGTTATTGTGGCTGATGATCCGTTGACCTGTGTTGCGCGTGGGGGTGGCCGTGTGTTGGAGCTTATCGACGAGCGTTACAGTCCGCTTTTTTCTGTCGAATAATTGCGCATAAAGGCTAGCCATGCCAAGCAACGCATCTTAGGGCGCAAAAATGGCATCCCTTTTTCGTAGCGCACATAGCCGACCGGTATGGTTGGCCGTCCTAGTGCTTATGGCTTTGGGGCTTTACTTAGCTGACTCACGACTGCATTTGCTGGAAGGCTTGCGTGGTGGGTTGATGACCATGCTTGAGCCTCTGCAGCGTGCGGCTGCTTTCCCGGGACAGTTTTGGAATGAGACTCGTGAGGCCTTGCGTTCACGCGAGGCGCTTGAGGCTGAAAATCAACAACTCAAAGCCGACCAAAAATTACTCCAAGCGCAAATGCAAACGTTCTGGTCTATCGAACAGGAAAATAAACGCCTGCGCGCCGCCTTAAATGCCGTTTCTCCATTGGATATGGATGTCATGCTGGCTCAAGTTATTCGCAATGCGGATAGTGCCAACAATCCGACCATTTTAATTAATCGGGGAACAAAAGATGGCGTGTACGTTGGACAAGCCGCCTTGTTAGGTACGGGCGTATTGGGACAAGTGCAGCATGTGGGCATGAACAGTGCCGAAATTTTGCCGCTGACTCACGTGCAACATGCAATTCCGGTGCGCGTGGCACGCTCCGGCCAGCGCGGCATTGTGCGCGGCACGGGGAGTATAGATGAACTCAGTGTGCATCATTTCCCCAAACAAGCCGATGTTGCGGTGGGCGATATTTTGCTCACCTCAGGCTTAGGCGGACGTTTTCCAGAGGGCTTTCCTGTTGCATCCATTACCCATATTTTGGCGGAGCAAAGCGGCGCTTTCGCTGATATTCGCGCGCGCCCCATGGTCGAGCTGCATGATGTGCGCGATGTGGTGCTGGTGTGGATGCATGAACCATCAAGCCCGCCTTCCGTGATGGTCTCGCCAAGCTCGTCAAATCAACACGAGCTTCAATCCAAGCCCGTCGATCTGCCGCCGCCCCTGGCAACCATCAAGCCTGACGACAACGTAGAAAAGAAGCCTCCGCATGCGCAGTGAATGGAGCTTGGGCTTGATTGTGGTATTGAGCATGTTGCTCGCGATGCTTCTTGAATTAGCCCCCCTGCCCCATGAACTAAGCCCTTGGAGAGCGCCTTGGCTGTTGGTCATGGTTGTCTTTTGGGGACTACAGCTTCCAGGCGCGGTGGGTTTAGGTGTTGCATGGTTAGCGGGTTTGTTGTTGGATGCTGCAACGAGCGCACCATTAGGCACACATGCGCTTATTTTTACCGTGGCCAGTGCGTTAACCTTTGCCGCACGGCGCTTACTTCTGACTTTTTCGATATTACAGCAAGCCGTTTGGATGGCAGCATTAAGCCTGATGCAATACGGCATTCTGCTGTTGATTTTGCCCGCAACGAACACCACAGGCTTGCTCCAAACGATGCTATCCGCTGCATTGTTTTGGGTATTGCTGCATACAGTACTATACCCGTTGGTGCGTCCACGCCTGCGCGTTGACTAACTCAATAAGACCAGTCCCCAAATCACCGCCGTCATAAGCAAAGTGAGCATCACTGCCGCTGAACCCATATCTTTGGCACGCCCCGACAATTTGTGTTGCTCGCCACCAAAGCGATCTACCGTATTTTCAATGCCGGTATTGAGCAGTTCAACAATCAAAATCATAAATAAACTACCCAACAACAAAGCACGCTCGACGCCACTATCGCCCAGCCAAAGACCCACGGGTGCGAGCACAAGCGCCAACCAAAATTCTTGGCGAAAAGCGGCTTCTTTGCGATAGCAAGTGGTCAAACCCTGCCAAGAGTATTTGGCCGCTAATATAATGCGGCGAATGCCAGTGTTTGATGAGGCCATAGCGCGCTAACTTACTCGCCTGCAAAATCTTTATAGGCATCTGCATCCATGAGCATATCCAGCGCCTCGCTCACGCGCGCGCGTACCAGCCAGCCTTCACCGAACGCATCTTCATTCACGCGCTCAGGTTGATCAACCAATTCTTCGTTGATGGCTTCGATGGTCATGGAAACCGGCGCAAGCACATCCCAAGCAGATTTCACCGACTCCAAAGTAGCAATCGTGTCGCCTTCATCGATTTGCGCGCCGACCTCTGGAAACTGGATAAATACCAAATCCCCCAGCAAGGACTGACCGTATTCAGTCACGCCAATAGTCACTAAGCCGTCATCATCTTGGCGCAGCCAAGCATGACTATCGGTGTAGGCCAAATTTTCTGGAAATCCGCTCATGATGCACTCTCCGCTGAGTTATTAATTTGAGTGCATCATGCCACACAAACACGGCGACTATATGACAAAAAAGATGGAACCCAGCGGGAATTCGCGCCAGCAGTTTCCTTGGTGAAGCCAGCTTCGAATTAGCATCCGGGTGGCATGAGTCAATGAACTCATTAGGCGTTGCGTAGCAGCATTAAAAACTTCATACACACATGCTCGGCCAGTGTTGATTGCGCCATTTCACCCAGCTAGCGTGTCAAATAACACACTTACGCAAGCAAAAAAGGGTAGTTATAAACATAATAAATAGAAAACATATTTTTTCTTATCGTAGAATGTCATTCATAAATTATTCATGACCTATCAAGGAGAGTCCTTATGCTTACATTGCCCCATGCCAAACGTCCGGCCTTCCATTTGAGTGTGCTTGCCGTGGCAATGTTTGGAGCAAGCACCGTCCTAGCCGACGAGCTCGAAGCTATTGTAGTGCAGGACGGGGTATTGATTAGCTCGCCCAACGTGGATGTGGTACTGCCCAATGAGCAAAATGCACGCGTTGCGGGGGATGCAGCAGAAGCCCTACTGGAAGTACCTGGGGTCTCGGCCAGCCGCATGAGCCAACATGGTTTGGATGTTTTGGTACGCGGTCAAAGTGCCACCCAGTTAAACGTGTTGTTGGATGGCGGTTATGTGCATGGCGGCTGCCCCAACCGCATGGACCCGCCCACCAGTTTTGCTTTCTTGCCCTCTTATGATCGCGTGGTGGTGCAAAAAGGCGTGCAATCGGTGCTTTACGGCCTAG
The DNA here is from genome assembly GCA_050178405.1 of Halothiobacillaceae bacterium. Classification (GTDB taxonomy): domain Bacteria; phylum Pseudomonadota; class Gammaproteobacteria; order Halothiobacillales; family Halothiobacillaceae; genus Thiofaba. The sequence goes on along the minus strand of JBFXGB010000003.1, from coordinate 929 downwards.
GCGGCAGCGGCGGTACGATTTTGTTTGAACGCGACACGGCAAACAGAGCCGCCAAGGAAGGTATTCAAGGCAGCGCCGGCATTTCGGGTACAAGCAATGGCGCGGGTGGCTCGGCATATGTGGATGGTCTATTCAGCAATGGCTCGGCCTACCTGCGAGCCTATGGCGCGTATCAGGATGCGGACAGTTATGAAGACGGTGACGGGCGCGAAGTCGCTTCAAAAACGAAAAAAACATCCGGCGGCGCAGCGCTGGGCTTTCGTTTAGATGAAAATTCAGGCTTAGAGTTTAGTGCTGATTTGGTACGTGCCGATGACACGCTGTATGCCGGCGCGGATATGGACGCGCCCCAAGACGATATGAACAGCTATCGCTTTAAGTTTTGGGATCAAAAAATTGACGGCCCGATAAGTGGCGTGAAGTTTGAAGCATGGCGCAGTGATGTCGAACACTTGATGGACAACTACTCGCTGCGCACACCGCCCGCGAGCAAAACGATGTACCGCGCAGCACCCTCTGAAGTCACCACGCAAGGGATGCGCCTGACCTTAACATCCTCGCCCATGAGCGCGCTCAAACTAAATTACGGCATGGACTATCAGGACGTGAATCGCAAGGGCTGGATTAACAACCCGGTCAGTGCCACACCGAATACGGTTTTAGGTTGGTTGTGGCCTGAGGCTGAGTTTTCCAGCATGGGCGGTTTTATTGAAGGCGAATACAGTTTAACCAAAGCACAGCGCATCAAAGCGGGTTTACGGGTGGATGATGTAAGTGCAAGTATAAATGGCTCACTTGGCAGCAGCATTGCGACTAACCCGATGGTACCGGTAGCGATTCGCAATGCCGCCAAAAGTGACCAAGACAACACGGCTGTAGGTGGATTGCTGCGCTATGAGCAGGACATTGATAAAAATTTGACTGTATTT
>JBFXGB010000002.1:0-68846 GCA_050178405.1 Halothiobacillaceae bacterium | reverse complement strand
CAGTTGACCCAATGAGAGTGACAGGCCGAAACCAATGTGGGCGAGCTACTCGCTGGAATTCAAGCAAGAGGACGAGAGCACTGTTCGGGGTGGGCAGATATGATCAAATGTTTACAGATTCAATCTCTCATGCCTGGGTGTGTTAGAGTTTTATCCCTTTAACATTTGTAAGCGCACACATTCATGAACCTCAACAGTACCGAGGACATCCTTGACGATTTGCGCGCTGGGCGCATGGTCATCATTATGGATGACGAAAATCGTGAAAATGAAGGTGATCTTTTGATGCTCGCCGAAAAAGTGCGTGCCGAAGATATTAACTTTATGGCACGTTACGGGCGCGGCTTGATTTGCCTGACCTTGACTCAAGAGCGTTGCGAGCGTTTGCGTTTGCCTTTGATGGTGAGTCGCTCGAATGAAGCTTTTGGCACGAATTTTACGGTGTCGATTGAAGCCGCCGAGGGTGTGACCACCGGGATTTCTGCGGCGGATCGAGCGCGTACCGTGCAAGCGGCGGTGGCCAAGGACGCGCGGCCAGAGGATGTCGTTCAGCCTGGGCATATTTTTCCACTGATGGCGCGTCCGGGCGGGGTTTTAACCCGTGCGGGGCATACCGAAGCGGGTTGTGATTTGGCGCGTCTTGCGGGTGCAGAGCCTGCGGCAGTGATTGTGGAGATTTTGAATGAGGATGGCAGCATGGCGCGGCGTGCTGATTTGGAAAAGTTCGCTGCGGAACATGGCTTGAAGATAGGTACGATTGAAGATTTGATTCGCTATCGCTTAAAGCATGAGCATAGTGTGGAGCGTGTGGCGGAATCGATTTTCCCGACGCGCTTTGGCGAGTTCCGCTTGCACGCCTATCAGGATAGTGTGGATGGCTTGGTGCATTTAGCTTTGGTCAAAGGCGTGCCCAAGGGAGATACGCCGACCGTGGTGCGTGTGCAGGTGCAAAATACGCTTTGCGATGTGCTGTATGGCGAGACGGGGTGCGGTTGGCCGATTGATGACGCGCTGCAACGTATTGCGCAAGCCGAATGCGGGGTGTTGGTGTTGTTGCGCCCGACCGAGGAGCCGCGCGATTTGGTGCGCCGCATTCAAATGCAGGCTATGAGCCAGCGCGTGGATGACAAACTAGGCGATGGCGCGGCGCAAGATCAGCGTACTTACGGCATAGGTGCGCAAATTTTGCTTGATTTGGGTGTGCGCAAGATGCACGTCATGTCAGCACCCAAACGTTTCCATGCGCTTGCAGGCTTTGGCTTGGAAGCGGTTGACTATATTTCTGATTAAGGAACAATTTTATGAGCACGATTCGGACGATTGAAGGCGGCTTGACCATTGAAGCCGGTCGCTTTGTTATTTTGGTGACGCGTTTTAATGGGTTTATTTGCGAGTCTTTGCTCGCGGGTGCGTTGGATGGTCTTAAGCGTCATGGCGTGAAGGATGAAAACATCCGCATCGTGCGCGTGCCGGGCGCGTATGAATTGCCGCTGGTGGCGCAAAAAGTTGCGGCACGTGCGGATTGCGATGCAATTATCGCCCTGGGCGCGGTGATTCGCGGCTCTACGGCGCATTTTGATTATGTGGCCGGTGAAGCGGCCAAGGGTTTGTCCAGCGTAAGCTTGGATTTTGGCTTGCCGGTGGTGTTTGGCGTGTTGACCACCGATACCATTGAACAGGCGATTGAGCGCGCCGGAACCAAGGCGGGCAACAAGGGGTTTGAATCGGCGATGACGGCGATTGAAATGGTCAATTTGCTCGATCAAATTGAGGTTTGATGTGACTGAACCTGCTTCAAAATTCAAGCGCGCCCGCCCGGCTCCACCGGGAATGGCGGCGCGTCGCCGTTCGCGGCGTAAGGTCATTCAGGCTTTGTATCAACTGCAAGTCAATCCAACCAGCATGGTGGAGTTGGAAGCTCAATTTATGCAGGAGCCGGATATTCTGAAAGCAGACTTGGAGCATTTCCGCAAGCTGCTGCACGGCATTGTTAGCACGAGGCATGAGTTGGATGCCTTGCTTGCGCCCTTGGTGAGCCGCTCCATTGATGAGGTTGATCCGATTGAACACGCCGTGCTGTGGGTGGGGGCGTTTGAGCTGCGAGAGTGTTTGGATATGCCGTATCGTGTGGTGATGAACGAGGCGATTGAGCTGGGCAAGATGTTCGGCGCAGAGGGAAGCCACGGTTTTGTGAATGGTGTGCTCGATAAATTGGTGCCGGGTTTGCGTGCGGCGGAGTTTAAGTCATTGTAAGGATGCGCTGATTGATTTCGATACCTGTCCCGTGGGAGCGGTCTTGGCTGCGAAAAGCCTTGCCGAATGCGTAGGAATGCCTTTGTGGGCACGCTTACTCCTACAGATATGGGACTGACGCAAACACTAATTTATTCGTCGTCATTGCGAGGCCGGCGGCCGTGGCAATCCATCGTGCGGCAGTCGTGGCCTTGGATTGCTTCGCTGCGCTCGCAATAACGATTGAATCAGCGTTTCACGGAGCTGACCTTTTACGGGGCTGGGCATTTCTCGGAGCTTGCGCATGGGTGAATTTGAGCTGATTCGCGCTTTTTTCCATAAATCGTTCGATGAGGCCGAGGCGGGCGTGGCGCTCGGTATTGGGGATGATTGCGCGCTTTTGCTGCCCACGTCCGGACATCATCTGGCGGTGACTACCGACACTTTGATGGTGGGGGTGCATTTTCTGGAAGATGATGATGCGGCAGGCTTGGGGCACAAGGCATTGGCGGTGAATTTAAGCGATTTGGCGGCGATGGGGGCATTGCCGCGCTGGTTTACGCTCAATCTGAGTTTGCCTGCGGTGGATGAAGCGTGGCTTGCGGCGTTTGCGCGCGGGTTGTTGAGCTTGGCGCAGCAGCACAAGGTGCGTTTGGTGGGTGGAGACACGGTGCGCGGTGCGCTTAGTTTCAGTATTACGGCGCTGGGTGAACGTCCCGCGAGTGCAAGCAAGGCTATGTTGCGTTCAGGGGCCAAAGTGGGCGATTGGATTGCGGTGAGCGGTGTGCCAGGCGAGGCGGCTTTGGGTTTGGCGCAGCGTTTGGGGCATTTGCGCTTGCCTGAAAATTTAGCGGCTCAAGCCTTGGCGCGTTTGCATCGTCCTAGTCCGCGCGTGGCTCTGGGTTTGGCGTTGCGCGATGTTGCGTCCAGTGCCGTGGATATTTCGGATGGGCTGGCGCAGGATTTGGGGCATATTCTGGCGGCAAGTGGAGTCGGTGCGTGCATTGAACTGGCGAACTTGCCGCGCTCTGCACTGATTGATGCCGTGCCGCAGCAGGAGGCTTGGAACGCGCAGTTGGCGGGGGGGGATGATTATGAGTTGTTGTTTACCTTGCCGCCTGAAGCCTTGTCTTGTGTGAATAGCTTGCCGGAACAGGTGACGCTGATTGGGCGCATTGAAGCCGAGGCGGGTTTGCGTTTGCGGCGTGCCGATGGGTCTTTTTTGGTTTTGGAGAAAGAAGGGCATGACCATTTCGTCTAATCCTGCCTTACCCGCGAGTGCGATTGTGCGTGACCCCGTGCTGTTGCTTGCGCACGGTTTGGGCAGCGGGCTTGCGCCTAAAGCTCCGGGGACATTGGGCACTTTGGCGGCGCTTCTGCCTTGGTTGTTGCTGGTTCAGTTGTCCTTGCCGCTGTATTGGGGCGTGGTGTTGCTGGCGGGCGTGGGGGGGATTTGGCTGTGTGGCGAGGCGGCGCGGCGGATGGGCGGCGAGACTGATCCCAATCTTGATCCGGGTGGGATTGTGTGGGATGAGTGGGTTGGGGTGTGGATTGCGCTGGGGGCTGTGCCGATAAGTCATGCACCTTTGCTTGAGTGGCGTAATGAGTGGCTGTGGGTGCTGGCTGCGGTGGCGTTGTTTCGTGTGTTCGATATTCTAAAACCAGGCCCAATAGGCTGGTGCGATACGCATTTACATGGCGGCTTAGGCATTATGCTGGACGATATTGTCGCGGGCGTTGTGGTGTTTGTGTTGTTGCTGTTGGTGCAGTTTGGTTTGAGTTTGATATAAGCTCGTAAAACTTTTAATACGCTATAGGTCGCTTCAATCCATGCACGTTTGTGATGTCACCATGTTTTACACCGCCCACGGTGGCGGCGTGCGGCGTTATTTGCGTGCCAAGCGCCGTTGGGCGGCAAATCAGGCGGGTGAGCAATATACCTTGTTGAGTCCCGGTGCTTCGATGGCCAAGCGCGGCAATCACTGGCTAATCCCCGCGCCGATGTTGCCCTTTAGTCATGGGTATCGTTTTCCACTGCGGCGGAAACCCTGGGTGAATGCCCTGTTGGAGTTAGCGCCGGATGTGATTGAAGCGGGTGATCCTTACCGTTTGGCACGGGCTGCGCTGCTTGCGGCGGAGCGTTTGGGTGTTCCTGCGACGGCGTTTATGCACTCGGATTTGCCGCGTTTGGTGGAGCAGCGTTTTGGCGGCTGGGCGGGGATGCGTGCGCAGAAATATTTGTTGAATTTATACGCGGCGTTTGATGCGGTGCAGGTGCCCAGTCTTGCGCTTGCAAATCGGATGCGTGAGTTGGGTTTGGGGCATGTGGTTTGGCAGCCGCTTGGGGTAGATGCGGAAAAATTCAGTCCGACCTTGCAGCTTCCCATGGTGCGCGAGTGGCTAAAAATTAAAGATAATGTACGCCTGTTGGTGTTTGCTGGGCGTTATGCGCGTGAGAAAAATATCGACATTTTGCTTGATGCCATGCGCCTCTTGGGTGCGGACTATCATTTGTTGTTGATTGGGCCGGATATGCCGCCGTCAAGTCTGCCCAATGTGACGGCGTATGGCGAATTTTGTGACAGTGTACAGTTGGCGCACTATCTGGCCTCAAGTGATGCCATGGTTCATGCGGGCGATCAGGAAACCTTTGGCTTGATTGTGTTGGAAGGCATGGCCTCGGGGTTGCCGGTGGTTGGAGTGCGCGGCGGTGCTTTGCCTGAGCTGATTACCCCTGATGTCGGGGTTCTGGCCAAGCCGCGTGATGCAGCGAGTTTTGCACAGGCGGTGCGCGATTTATTCGCGCAAGACTGGCAAAGCATGGGGCGGGCGGCGCGTTTGCGGGTCGAGCAAAACTTTCAGTGGGATGTGGTGTTTGCCAAACAGCATGATTTTTATCAGGCTTTGCAAAGTGGCGTGTTGGAGGGGTATGAGCTTGAAATGGCAGGCTCTTAAATTCCTAAGGAGCGTGTATGTCGGTTTTTGAACAACGTGGCCTGCAACATGCCCCGGCGTTAAGTGTGGTGATGCACGATGTTGCACCAAGTACTTGGGCGGCCTGTTCCAAAGTGTTGAATGCTTTGGAACAGGTGCATTCCACGCCGGTCAGTTTGCTCGTGGTAGCGGATTATCATCGATTGCAACGCATTGAAGATGATGCAAATTTCTTGCGAGCGATGGATCAGCGCTTGGCGCGTGGCGATGAAATTATCGTGCATGGCCTGAGTCATCTGGACGAAAGCCCTGCGCCTAGCAGTTGGCGTGAACGCTTTTTCCGACGTTTTTATACCGCAAGTGAAGGTGAGTTTTTTAGTTTAAGCCACGAGGATGCAGCCGCACGGATGCAGCAGGCGCGTGCGCGCTTCGAAGCTTTGGGTTGGACGGCAAAGGGCTTTGTTGCCCCTGCATGGTTAATGGGGCAGGGTGCACAATCGGCGTTGCGTGATAGTGCGTTTGATTACAGCAGCAGTCGGCGCGAGTTGATTGTCGTGTCGTCGGGGCAACGTTTTAATGCGCCAAGTTTGGTGTGGAGCGTGCGCGCGGCGTGGCGGCGGCGTTTGTCGGCGTTATGGAATACGCATTTATTGCATAAGGTGTTGCAAGAGCCTGCGCATTACCCTTTGTTGCGCTTTGGGTTGCACCCAGCGGATGCAGTGCATTCTGAGTGCGTGGCTTTTTGGCAAGATGCTTTGCAGCACGCGGTGCAAGCTGGGCGCGAGCCGATGACCAAGGGGGCGTGGTTGGCGCGGCAATTAGCGGGTTAGTTAACAGGATATTTAGCGCTTGGCGCACGCAGTGCGCGGCTTTGGATTTGGTTTTCGGCTTTGGATTTCCCTCCCCCTTTTGATGCCGCCGTGAACTGGCCTGCGTAAGTTGGGTAAAAGTGCCATGGATGGCGCTTTTAGTCTCTCCGCGACAGGATGTCGCGTTGAGACGACCCAGCTTACGCTGGTTAGTTCACGGCTTGCCCGTAGGGCGGCATCAACGGGGTGCATTTCTTTGGTGACGCTCGAAGCGCAAGCAAAGAAAGTCACTCGCCCGTGTCAAACATGTTTTTTTCGAAGTCTCACCGTGGAAACGGGCGAAACAATGCCACCGCCCTCGGCTAGGAGCAGTCCTCAAACGCGCAGTCACCTCGTTGAACCGTCAGTGGGTTATTTCGCCCGTTCAAACAGCTCCACTTCGTTCAGGCAACATGGGCATCGGGCGAGTAACTTTTCTTGCTCGTGCAAGAAAAGTCACCAATAGGACTTACGCAAAATACGGATTGAGCTCCCTCTCCCCTCGCGGGAGAGGGCTGGGGAGAGGGGGTGAAAGTGTCTGCACAATCAAAGGTTTATGCCAGCTTCCCCACCCTCTCCCCAACCCTCCCCCATCAAGGGGGAGGGGGTAAAACCACTGTTCTGCGTAAGTCCTAACCAAAAGAACACGCCCCCGAGGGGTCGCCCTTCGGGCAAGCCGTGAACAAAGCGCCTCCGGCAAGGCCGTCCCCACGCAACATCCATGTTGCGTGGGGACTAAACAGGCCATCTATGGCCTATTTACCTTGCCTACAGCACTTCGTTCACGGCGACCCCAAGGGGGGAGAAAAAAACCATGCCGCGTCATATCTGCGACTTACGCAGGTTAGTCCACGGCGACATCAAAAGAAGGAAGGGAAATCCAAAGCAGCGCTCTGCGTGCGCTATGCGCCCAACACATCAGATGGTTGAAACAAACGCTCCATTTGCCTATTGCGTCTCAATAGGCTCGCCATCATGAGCAGATGCAGAATCCCCATCGCTATGCTTTTCCATCACATCACGCAAAAACGCACGCGCCTCATCCAAGCCTTGCTTATTGAGTGAAGAAAAAAGCTGCACAGTGACGTTGGTAGGTAACTTATTGCGTATCTTTTGCAACTCGGATGAGGCCGCCCCGCGTGAAAGCTTATCGGCCTTGGTCAGCAAAATATGCACGGGAAGCTCACGTTTGACGCAGGCTTCAATCAGCATTAGATCAAAGGGGCGCATGGGGTGGCGAATGTCCATCATCAACACCGTAAGCTTGAGGCTCAAGCGCTGGCTGAAGTACACATCCATCATTGCACCCCAGTTTTTACGCATTTCCATCGGCACTTCGGCATAGCCGTAGCCGGGTAAATCGACGAGGCGCTTATGTTCATCAAGGGTAAAAACGTTAAGCAGCTGGGTGCGCCCGGGGCGCTTACTGGCGCGTGCCAGTGCCTTTTGGGCGCAAAGCGTGTTCAATGCGCTGGATTTGCCCGCGTTGGAGCGTCCGGCAAAAGCAATTTCTACCCCTGAATCTAAGGGGAGTTGGTTGGCCTCGGGCGCGCTTTTCAGGAAGGCGGCACGGGCAAAATAAGCTCGAAGTTGAGGGTTTTCTGTTTGCATGGGTGCATTCTATGTCAGTTTTTGACTTGAGGATGGATGAAATCACTCACGCTAGGGTTACAATCTCGCGCCATGCCAAAAGGGCATTAAAAATTTGAGGGGGACGCTCATGAATCTACGCTTAAAGCTCATCGGTGCCTTGATGTTGTCGATGGCTCAATCTGCTGTCTATGCTGCGGAATCTCCTGCCATGCCAGCTTCTGGAGATGTCGCCGCTGGAAAGGCCAAGTCGGCGATGTGTATTGCCTGTCATGGTGCAGATGGCAATAGCCCGACAAGTGCTTTCCCCTCGATTGCAGGGCAGGGCGCGTCTTATATTGCAAAACAGTTGCAAGATTATAAATCGGGCAAGCGGGTCAATGCCTTGATGGTGGGCATAGTGGCGGCGCTGACTCCTGAGGATATGCAGAACTTGGGTGCATTTTATGCCAGCCAGAGTGTGACCTCCCAAGCTCCTGCCGCCGATGTGCAGCCCTTAATTGAGCAAGGTCGTGTTTTGTATCAAACAGGTCGTGCAGCAAATGGTGCGGCTCCCGCTGTGGCGGCGTGTAGTGCCTGTCATGGCGCAATGGGTTATGGTAATGCACCGGCGGCCTATCCATCTTTGCACGCGCAACACGCGGCCTATACTGAACTCATGCTCAAGTCTTTCCGTGATGCGACGCGCAACAATGATTTGAATGCCGTGATGCGTCAGGCGGGGCATGCGTTGTCTGATGAGGATATTCGCGCCCTTGCCGCCTATACGGCGAGCATGAAATAGTCTTTTTGAACTCAAGCTTATGTCATTGACTCTATCGACAGACGCTGCACGCGGCTTGTTGTATATGTGACACCTTTTCGTAACGACGGTATGACCCAAATTTCTTCTCCATCGGCTCCGACAGCGCCTTCGACAACACCCTCGTTGGCTTCTTTTTCTGGGCCTCGTGGGCGCTCGCTGCTCGCCTTTTTAGGTTCCATGAATCTTGCCATTACCTTGCTGGTAGCGGTTGCGTTGGCTTCGGTCGTGGGTACGGTGTTGCAGCAAAATCAGCCGTATGGCGATTATTTGATGAAATTTGGCCCGTTTTGGTTTGAGGTGTTTCGCGCCCTTGACTTGTATAACGTGTACTCCGCACCTTGGTTTTTGGCCATATTCACTTTGCTTGTGGTTTCAACCAGCGCCTGTGTGATTCGCAATGCGCCGTCCATGGTGCGTGAAATGTTCACCTACCGCACTAAAGTGGGCGAGAACGAAATCCGCTCCATGCCGGAACATGTCGAATGGACGCATCTGCCGATGAGCGTGGAAGCGGCGGCGATAGAAAGCCGCCGTGTGCTGGTGGATGAGGGGTTCAAGTTTAAGGAAACCCGCGTCCAGGAAGGCTATATGTTTGCGGCGAGCAAGGGCAGCCTCCAGCGTTTGGGTTATATTTTTACGCATGTGGCCATCGTGGTGATTTGCATTGGCGGGATGCTAGATTCACGCATCTGGTTGTCTTATCAAGAGTTTTTCGGCAATCTCAAAGTTGAGACACGCAGCATACCGCTGTCGCAAGTGCCGGAGGCAAGTTTCGTTGCGGCGACGAATCCCGGCTTTCGCGGCAACGTGAATGTGCCGGAGGGTAGCCAAACTTCCGTGCTGTTTTTGAACGTGCGCGATGGCTATGTGGTGCAAAAACTTCCCTTTGATATTGAGGTTAAAGACTTCCGTATTGAGCACTACATCAATGGGATGCCCAAATCGTATGAGAGTGATTTGGTGGTGTATGACCCCAATCACCCCGGTCAGGAACCGGTGAAAGCAACAATTGCTGTGAATAAGCCATTGATTTACAAAGGCTATGCGATTTATCAAGCGAGTTTTGGCGATGGCGGCACGCGGATGCAGTTTAATTCCTGGCAGCTATTGGGTGGTTCGGCGGGAACATCACAGCCGGTTGCTGGAGCTGTGTTCCAAGATATGCCGTTCACGGTGGGAGATGCGAAATACACGCTGGAAATCAATGATTTCCGCATGTTTAACATCAACCCAGTGCCGGATGCACAAGGCAAAACCCATGAAAAGAATTTTGGGCCGGCGGTCGTGTTTCGTTTGCGAGATAGTGCTGGGCAGGCTCGCGAGTACGAAAACTATATGCTTCCCGTTGAAATGGAAGCTCGTCCGGTGTTTATTTCCGGAATGCGCGATCAAGTCGGCGGAGTGATGCGTTTTTTGTATATCCCAGCAGATCGCGACAACAGCATGAATACGTTTATGGATTTCTATCATCGCCTGCATGACAGTGCTGCGATTGATAAGGCGGTGATGTCCATGCTGACCGAAGTGAATCCTGAAGCGGCCAAACTTCCCGCAGCGAGTGAGGCCATTCGCAGTATGGTCGAGAATTTCGTGCGCGGAGGCTACGATGCGCTTGGGGCGGATCTTGAGGCACGCGTACCCAAAGATCAGCTGGAGCGTGCGTTTGAAACCAGTGCGCGGGTGTTGCAAACGGTGTTGAGCCGCATGTATCTGACCATGATGGAAGAGCGTGGCGTCAAAGATGTCGGTGGCGAGAAAGATGAACGATTCCTTGCCGATTCGGTCGCAGCCATCAACGCGTTGGTGTTTTACGGCTCGCCGATTTTTTTGCAGATGACGAATTTTGAGCAGATTCAGGCATCGGGCTTGCAAATTACCAAATCCCCGGGCAAAAACGTGGTGTATTTTGGTAGTGTGTTGTTGATTCTTGGGGTCTTCATGCTGTTCTATATCCACCCGCGTCGTGCTTGGGTTGTGGTGCGGGCTTCGGAGCGTGGTGCGAGGGTGTTGTTTGCAACGACGAGTCACCGCAAAACCTTGGATATGGCTAAGGCTTCGCGCGTGATGCGAGAGGCTATGGTGGCAAAACTTGGTATGCCAATGGCATCAACGTCGAGGCAGTCTGGTTAAGGTTTCTTTCCCGATCATGGGTTGTTTAAGTTTATAAAGTGAGGGGGTTGACGTGTCTACCAATGCAAATGTTTTACACAGTGCTTCAGGTTTGCCGCCACTGGCAAAACCTGCCGGACGCATTGCTGATAGCCTTTGGCTGCTGGTGGTGATTGGTGCAGGTTTGGGTGGTTTGTACTCTTTTTATAACCATATGGATGTGTATGAAATTTCCATTTTGGTTTTCGCTGTCGCAAGTCTAGCGGCGGTTGGTTGGTATTGGCGCGGCATACGCGGCTTAAGCCTTGCGGTCGCGGCGTTGACTGCGATTGCGCTCTGGCGGTATGGCGTGCATTTTGGTGACCAGATTTCAGTCGGCCGTGAGGCTTTGGCTGCTGCGCAAGATAAGGATTTTTTCCTTAAATATCTGGTGTCGAGCCAAAGCGCGATTATGTGGATGAGCGCCTTGTATGTGGGTGCGGCGTTTACTTATTTTTTGGCGCTGTTCACTCGTGCGGAGTACATCGGCAAAATTGCTTCGGTATTGGTCTGGTCGGCGACTGCGTTTGGCTTGGCGGGTTTGTTTGCACGCTGGCGTGAGTCGTATTTGATTAACGTGGACTTCGGACATATTCCGGTGAGCAACCTGTACGAGGTGTTCATCCTGTTTTCCGTGGTGACCGCGTTGATTTATCTCTTTTACGAAGGCCGCTTCAAAACCCGTGCGCTGGGTGGGTTTGTGATGCTGGTGATTTCGGCGGCGATTGGTTTTCTGCTGTGGTACACCTTCGATCGCGGTGCGAATGTGATTCAGCCGCTTGTGCCTGCACTTGATAGCTATTGGATGAAAATCCATGTGCCAGCCAACTTCGTCGGATATGGCGCGTTTGCTATGGCCGCAATGATTTCCGTGGCTTATTTGATTAAGCTCAAGATTGGTGGAGGTGATGGTGAGCGCGATTTACTGCCCAAGCTCGAAATCATGGACGATTTGACGTACAAGGCGATTGCCTTGGGCTTTGGCTTTTTCACCGTGGCAACTATTTTGGGTGCAATGTGGGCGGCAGAAGCTTGGGGTGGTTACTGGTCGTGGGACCCTAAAGAGACTTGGGCCTTGATTGTGTGGTTGAACTACGCGGCTTGGCTACACTTGCGTCTCACCAAAGGCTGGCGTGGCGCACCGATGGCGTGGTGGTCAGTAATTGGTTTGTTTATCACCACGTTTGCCTTCTTGGGCGTGAATATGTTTTTGACCGGTTTGCACTCGTATGGCACGCTCTAAGTGTTTTGTGGCAACAGGGAGTTGTGATGTGAAAACCTTATTACTTGCTTTAGCCTTGCTTTCACCCATGAGCTTGGCCTTGGCTGAATCTGTGGCCAAGCCTATTGCCAAGCCAATCGAAGAAATGGTGCATTACCAGGTGGTGAACAACCCCGCGAACGTGAATGCGGCTCCGGGTGAGGTTGTGGTGCAGGAATTGTTTTCCTATAACTGCGGTCATTGCCATCATTTTGAACCGGCGGTGCAAGCATGGTTGGCCAAAAAGCCTGCTAATGTGCGCTTTGAGCGGATTGAAGTGGCGTTTAACCCTTCTTGGGTGCCGTTGAGCAAGGCGTATTACGCACTCAAGCAAATGGGTAAGGCGGAGGAATTGAATACGGCGATTTTCGATGCCGTGCATAAAGAGCGCCGTCCCTTGAATACTCCGGAGCTGATTGCCGATTTTGTGGCCAGCAAGGGTGTAAACCGTGAGGCATTCCTCAAGGCTTACAACAGTTTTGTGGTCGATGCTGAAGTGCGTCGTGGTGTACAGTTGGCGCGTCAGTACGATGTGCAGGGTGTCCCGGCGATTGTGGTGCAAGGCAAATATCGTACCGAAGGCGATATGGCCGGTAGTAACGATAAAATGCTGGATGTTGCCGACAAGCTTGCGGCCAAAATTATTGCTGAATCAGAGAGCAAAGCGGCTAAATAGCCCTAGCCAAAGACTCAAGCCTATCAAGCCCCGGTTTCCGGGGCTTTTTTGTTGCATGACAAAACGCATTCATATTGTTCAGTCACACTGAGACTTTTTCCCAATATAGCTCTGAAATGTGGAAGTGAACCTTGGGTCGCGAAGATCTTAACGGCATTCGCAACCCAAGGTTTGCTCCTGCGTTGAGCAATCTCCTTGCGAGGCTCGCGGCATGCAAAACATAGTGATCGTCGGTGGTGGTGCGGGTGGTTTGGAGCTTGCCACGCGCCTAGGGCGCGCCAAGTTTGCGCATGTGACCTTGATTGATCGCGAGCGCACGCATCTGTGGAAGCCGCTGCTGCATGAAGTGGCGACGGGCACGCTGGATGACGGGGTGGATGCTTTATCGTACCGGGCGCATTGCGCTCGCGTAGGGGTGCGTTTTCATCTGGGGCAGGTTATCGGCATGGATCAAGAGCGCCGGGAGTTGATGCTTGCGCCCATGCTCGGCACGCACGGCGAGGAGGTGCGCCATGCGCGCCGCGTGAGTTTTGACACCTTGGTGTGGGCGGTGGGGGCGCATTCGAATGATTTTGGCATTGCGGGCGTGCGTGAATATTGTCATTCGCTGGATTCTTCAAGCCAGGCGCAGGCGTTTCATCTCGAATTGCTGAATCGGTTTTTACATCTGCAGGAAGAAGGCAAGGACGATGAGCACGTGACCGTGGCGATCGTCGGTGCAGGAGCCACCGGGGTTGAGCTTGCCGCTGAGTTGTTTAATGCCGCTGAGATGCTGGCGCATTACGGCGTGGAGCGTGCCGGGCGCAAGGGCTTGCGTGTGCTGCTGGTTGAGGCTGCTGGACGCGTGCTGCCAGCCTTGCCTGAGGCCATGTCGCAACGTGCTCAGGCGGTGCTGGAAAATTTGGGGGTGGCCTTGCACCTGAATACGGCGGTGCAGGCCGTGGAGTCGCATGGCGTGCTGACCAAGGACGGTACGCTGCTTGGCGCTGATCTAGTCGTTTGGGCGGCGGGCATTCAGGCACCCTCGTTTTTGGCTCGCTTAGGTCTGCCCGTGAATCGTATCCATCAACTTGAGGTCGAGGCCGATTTGCGCGTCAAAGGCGAGGAGGCGATTTACGCGCTCGGCGATTGCTCTTGCCTGCGTGAAGCCCCTTCGAGCGCTGTACCTGCGGGACGTTTAGTGCCGCCACGCGCACAAGCGGCGCATCAAATGGCCAAGTATTTGGCGCAGCGCTTGATTGAACGCGCACGTCGTCCCAACTCCAGGCGCAAGGTGAAGCCTTTTGCATATCACGACCACGGTTCTCTGGTGTCGCTTGCTGATTACCAAACGCTAGGCTCGGTGATGGACGATGTGATGCACGGTCGCTTTTTGATCGAAGGACCAATGGCGCGCACGGCTTATTTGTCGCTGTACCGCCAACACCAGCTGACTTTGCACGGCCCTTGGCGCACTGCACTCATGATGCTGACCAGCGGCATGCATCAGTGGATTCGACCGAGTATTAAATTGTACTAATTAGGATTACGCAAAAGTGTCCGGGTCTCGTAGCCCGGGTGCCAACCCGGGGAAAGCGGTGCAACGAACCCAGCTGCCCCCGGATTCCCGCTACGCTCCATCCGGGCTACACCGTATCAAACATCGTCAATACGTTCTAATTACATCGCACCCAGCGCGAGCAATTCAGGCAGACGCACATCACGCTCGCCCTCAGAGGCGACGACAAGCGTGGCGTGCCCCACTTTGCGCCCAACGCGGGCGTCTTTGCCATAGGCGTGAAAATACAAATCAGGAATACTCATGGCGCGTTCGCGAGGGGGCAAATCACCAATGAAATTCAGCATGGCGCTGGCTCCACGCAGGGCGGTGCTGCCAAGGGGCAGATCGAGAATCGCCCGCAGGTGATTTTCAAATTGGCTGCACACTGCGCCCTCAATCGTCCAGTGTCCGGTGTTGTGTACGCGCGGGGCGATTTCATTGGCAATCAGGCCGTTTGATGTAACGAAGAACTCGAAACCCAAGCAGCCGACGTAATCCAAGGCCTCCAACACGCGGCGGGCGTAGGTTTCGGCCTCAAGCTGCATGGGGTCGTGGGCTCGACTCAGTGAGAGCTTAAGAATGCCAGCTTCGTGGGTGTTTTCTGAGAGCGCATAAAACGCCAACTCGCCCGAACGTGAGCGCACGGCAATCAGGGAGACTTCGCGTGAAAATTGAATAAATCCTTCCAAAATCAAGCTGCTGCCACCGAGTGCGTCCCACGCGGCTTGAATGTCATGCGGTTCGCGTAAAACGTACTGACCTTTGCCGTCGTAGCCTAAACGACGGGTTTTGAGCACGGCGGGTAAGCCAATTTCAGCCACAGCTTGTTCTAGTTCAGCTAAGTGTTCGACTGCGCGCCAGGGCGGAGTGGGAATATCTAGTTCAGCGAACATGGATTTTTCATTCACCCGATCCTGCGCGATTTCCAAGGCTTTGGGCGGTGGAAACAGCCGGGTCTGCGCGTTGGTGAGGTGCAGCGCAGGCATGGGGATGTTTTCAAATTCCAAGGTGATGATGTCGGTGGCTTGAATAAGCTGTTGCAGCGCACTGGGGTCGTCGTAATCGGCAATAATTTGCGTACCCAAGGTGGCGGCGCAGGCTGCATGGCCTGGGTCGAGGAAGACAAACTCAAGACCCAGCGGAATGCCCGCAAGGGCGAGCATACGCCCGAGTTGACCACCACCGATGATGCCGATGCGCTTGGCTTCCGCTTGGGGTTCGTGGCTTGTGGTTTCGCTAAATGATTGTGTCATGCGGTCAATCTCTGTATTCAAACTCGCGGATCGGGATGTTCTAGCACGCTGGTCGTTTGTTCATCGCGGAATTGTATGAGCTTTGCGCGCAATTCAGGGCGGCTGTTGCCTAAAATGGCAATGCTCAGCAAGGCAGCGTTTTTGGCTCCGGCTTGGCCGATGGCCAAGGTGGCCACCGGAATGCCCGCGGGCATTTGCACGATGGAGAGCAGCGAGTCCATGCCGTTAAGTGCTTTGGATTGTACCGGCACGCCGAGCACCGGCACGATGGTTTTGGCGGCCAACATGCCGGGTAAATGTGCCGCGCCGCCTGCGCCGGCAATAATGACTTCGAGGCCACGCTCGGCAGCTTCGTTGGCATAATCCATCAGTAAATCAGGCGTGCGATGCGCCGAGACCACGCGCACTTCGTGGGCGATACCAAACGATTCAAGAATTTCGACACTGTGCTGCATGGTGTCCCAGTCGGACTTGGAACCCATGACGACACCGACGAGCGGCAAAGATTGAGTAGACATAAAGCAATTCGCTATAAATTAAGTGGGGCATCCGTGCCCAAAACGCGAAGCTTAGCGGTGCATGCGCTTAGGCTCAATAGCCATCACCGAATTGAGCGCATTGAACCTGCCGCATCGTTGTATCATGCGTGCATTAAATAAGGTGTAAAGACATGCAAGGCGAACGATTACAAAAGGTACTGGCGGGCTGGGGTTTGGGCTCGCGGCGGGCGATTGAGCAATGGATTGAGGCAGGCGAGGTCAAGGTGAACGGTGAAGTGGCGACCTTGGGCTCGCGGATGTTGCCGACCGATCGGGTGGAAATTCGCGGCCAGCCGGTGCGCTCACGGGTAGAAAGTTTTACCCGCCGTGTGTTGATGTATCACAAGCCGGAAGGCGAGCTGACCACGCGCTTTGACCCAGAAGGTCGTCCCACGGTGTTTGAAAGCCTGCCGCCGATTCGTGACGGGCGCTGGATTACGGTGGGGCGCTTGGACTTTAATACCTCCGGCCTGCTGATTGTGACCAATGACGGCGAGCTAGCAAATCGCATGATGCACCCCTCGCAAGAATTGTTGCGGGTGTATGCGGCACGCATTTTTGGCGATTTGACCCCTGCGATGATTAAGCAGCTTAAAGAAGGGGTCGAGCTGGAGGATGGCGTGGCGACTTTCGAGTCCATCGAAGATGCGGGCGGCACGGGTATGAACCACTGGTACCACGTCGGCCTGCGCGAAGGGCGCAACCGCGAGGTGCGGCGCATGTTTGAGGCGGTGGGCGTGCCGGTGAGCCGCCTGATTCGTATTCAGTACGGTGATTTGGCATTGCCGCCGCGTTTGCGTCCGGGCAAGTGGAATATGTTGACCGCCGAAGAGGCCGAGGCCTTGGCGGTGAGTATGGCCATGCCGTCGAAGAAAAGCATGGCGGAAGGGACGCGAGATCCGCGTCGTTCGGCGGTGCGCCCAGCGTTTCCCAAACGTCCTGCGGAGCGTGAATCGGGCGCAGACAAGCGTGGACATGGCGCTGAGGCGCGTGCGCGTGCAGGTGAGCGTTCACCCGCGCGCCCATCCTCACGCGATATGCCGGCGCGTGCGGCTGATGCGCGTCGTGAGCCTCGCCGTGAACCTCACGCGCCTTCGGAGCGTAAAACCTATGTGGTGCGTGCCGGACGTGCAGAGCGTGAAGAGGTGGTGACACAATCGGAAGGACGACCAGCACGTGCAACGCCTCGGCGAGAGGGCGGTGGGCACAATGGTGCAGGACGTGCCCTTGGGCGAGAGCCAAGCCGTGAACGCGGCGCGGAGGTTCGTCCACCGCGTCGGCGTGGGTGAGCCATTCAGCCGTTTGTCATTCTTTGGAAAATTTCCTGCGCAACTTGTGCCACCGGAGTTAGGCCTTCGGGCGATTTGCCGGGAAAAATGCGTGCATACAAGGGCGTAGGCATGGGGGGCGGGATAAAGATTTCAATCTGCAGTTCGGGTTGTTCATCCGCCCATTGCCGAGCTTGTTGTTCTAGTCCCGCTTTGCTTACGGCATACGCACCAAGATAGCTCGCTGGGTTGTGATCGCCCATAAACATGACCCGACCTTGCGCAGCAAGGAGCAAAGGCAAACAGGCGCGGGTCAGTAAAAACGGCGCGGTCAAATTCACCCGCAAGACGCGATTCCAGATGCTTGGGTCAACATGCGCGAGCGGTGCAGGGGCGGCAATATCGGCGGCAAGGTGCAGCAGAGCATTGAGTTGCGGGGTATGTTGGCGCAAGAGTTCTGCGAGTTGGCTGTAGTCTTCGGCCTGCGCACCAGCAAAATCTATGGCGTGAAGCAAGGGTTCAGTGCCGCCTTGGGCAACGATTTCATCGGCCAAGGCCATGAGCGCATCCGGTTTGCGCCCAAGAAGAATCAGGCGCGCGCCTTGACTTGCGGCAAGCAGGCTTAACGCACGGCCAAGGTGTCCTGTGGCTCCGGTGATGAGGTAAGTGGGGGGCGTTTTGTTCTGCATAAGATGTTCTAGTGCTCTTAAATTGGCTTGATTTTGCCACGTCGCGCTTTGCCTGCGGTGCGCCAGGCGGTCCATAAAAGCTGCAACGGGGTGAGTTCGGGGCGGCTTTCCAACAAGTTCCAGTCGTGCTTTTGCATGGTTTTGAGTAAGGCTTCGGCGTGGGCGAGGCTGACAAAAGCCATGATGTGCTTGCGCTGTGCTGTGGCGGGGAGTAAGCCTTTGGCGTGTTGGATATGTTGGCGGATATGTTGCCCAAGTTCGGCCAACATGGCGCGGACACGCTCGGTGGTGCGCGGCTGCATTAAATCGGCGGCGGTAAGATTGTGTTGCTGCAAAGTCATTTGCGGAATCCAGATTTCACCTTGGGCGGCATCGCGGCCTAGCATGTGCAGTACCCGCGTCCAAGTGAAGATGCTGCCGATGGCATGGGCAAAATCGCGTTCCATGCGCCCGGCCTCGCCGTCCATGTCGGTCAAAATCAGCCAGGCAGCGGTGTCTTGGCGGTAGCTCATCAGAGCAAAGTCGCTGGCATTTTCAATCTGCGCAGAGTGCAGCCGAGCGTAGGCACCGTGGAGCATTTCATCCAGCAGGGCATCGTGCCCCGCGTGCTGAAGCACGTATTGGCTGAGGGCTTGAGCAATCGGGTGTTGTGCATGGTTTTGCGCCGCGCTGTGCAATTCGGCTTGCCACCAATCAAGGCGCGCTTGTGCCACGCTAGGTTCGGCAATTTTAGTGACCACATTGCTTAGTTCTTGACGCAGTGCAAGCACCGCCCACGCTGGGGCTTGTTGTGTGGCGGGCAGATACAAGGTGGCGTAATAATTCGCCGAGCCTTGCGGGGCGGCGAGCTGGCGGCAAAATTCGACGGGGTTGAGTGCGTTGCTTGACATGGATTTAGCTTGAACAACCGCCACTACCGCAGCTTTGGCCTTTTTGGGCGGATGGTGTGCTGATAAACAAGGTGTTTTTAAGCAGGGTTAAACGTTCGCGGAAGCTCAATACGGGTTGGATAAAAGGTGCTTTGGGGTCGCGCTGCATGATCTGCAGGATGTAGCCTGCGTAAAGCATCGTCCAGCGTAGGCGGTAGCGTAATAATAATGGGGCAGAACGACCCAAGGGCGCGCTGCCTTGCAGGATTTTCATGCTAATGGCGGCAAGTTGTTCGGCTTGGCGACGCAGGGCAAAGTCGTGTTTGCCGGTGGTGAGTTGTTCGGCTTCGACCATGTTTTTGCGCATTGAATCACGCGGCAGGAGCATAAGCCCTGTCCCTGCATCTTCACGCAGGAAAAGCAGCATTTCGGTCAGCCAAAGTGCTACGCCCAAGCCTTGGGCGAGCGCCAAACTGTGTGCATCGGCTTTAGGCCATAGGTATTCAAGTTGGGATTTCATTAGCTCGCCGCCAAGCACACGCGCAGACTGCATGAGTTCGGCATGGTCGGCGTGACCTGCACTTAATTTCGCATTTTCGGCATTCCATGCGGCATGGCTTCCTTGCAGCATGTGGGCGAGTGGCGATGCGGCTGGACGCGGCAAGGCGGAGCGCATGAGAGGGTGGCGTTGTGTCAGGGTGTTCATAGGGCTCGTTCTTCTTCGCTTTTCATATTGCTGTAACTTACGCAGAATGCGTGGATTCACTCCCTCCCCCTTGACGGGGGAGGGTTGGGGAGGGGGTGGAGATGCTGGCATAAGCCTATGTTTTAGCAGATGCTCCCGCCCCCTCTCCCCAGCGGCTTCGCCCCCCTCGCTTCGCTCTCCCCGCGAGGGGAGAGGGAGCCAAATCCACGTTTTGCGTAAGTTTTAATCACTGTCTAGGTCGCTTTCTAAGGCGGCTTGCACCATATTGTCCGGCAGGGTTTTGGTCGATTGCACCCCCAAACGGTGCAGTTTTTGTGCGCGGCTGATGACATTGCCGCGCCCGCTGGAGAGCTTGTTGAATGCCGCGTCATAGGTCTTGGTGGTTTGTTCAATGCGTTGCCCAAGCGTCTGCATATCGTCCACAAAGCCCGCGAGCTTGTCGTACAAATCCCCGGCCTGACGGGCGATTTCTTGCGCATTTTGATTTTGCTGTTCTTGTCGCCACACATGCGCAATGGTGCGCAATACGGCAAGCAAGGTGGTGGGGGAAACCAGCACGATATTGCGTTTAAGCGCGTCTTGAAACAGGGCTTTGTCGTGCTCCATAGCCAGCATCAAGGCGGGTTCGATGGGCACAAACAGCACTACAAAATCGAGGGTGCGCAAATCTGGGATATTTTCGTAAGCCTTGTCGGAGAGTCCGGCAATGTGGGCGCGCAGGGCGGTGATATGGTCTTTAAGATGGCGTGCTTTTTCTGCCGCATCGTCGTCGTTGATGTAACGCTCATACGCCGAAAGAGAAACCTTGGCATCCACAATAATGACGCGGTTTTCCGGCAAGTAAATCAAGGCATCCGGCTGGGCGCGGCTGCCTGCATGGGCGAGGCTCACTTGGGTTTCGTACTCAAAACCTTTGCGCAAGCCGGAGCTATCGAGCACGGTTTCTAAAATCATCTCGCCCCACATGCCTTGCGTTTTGCGCTCGCCTTTGAGGGCACGGGTGAGGCTTGCTGCCTCGTGTCCAAGACTGCTGTTTAACTCGGCAAGGCGTTTGAGTTCTTCGCGCAGGGCGTGGCGTTCGCGGGCTTCTTGACCGTAGCTGTCTTCGACTTTCTTTTGGAACTCACTCAGACGCTCGCGCAAAGGGTTGAGAAGTTGGCCGATTTGGCTTTGATTCTGTTCGGTAAAGCGGATGGTTTTTTCTTCCAGAATGTCATTCGCCAGCACTTTGAACTGCTCGCCAAGCTGGGTTTTGGCTTCGAGCAGCAAGGCGAGTTTTTCTTGCGCTTGCATGCGTTCGGCTTCAAGTTGGGTCTGGGTTTGGGCGAGACTTTCGCGGGTGCGGTCACGCTCTTGCGTGGTTTCAAGCAGGGTGCGCTCGGTATTTTCCATGCGCAGGCGCAACGGTTCGAGTTCGGCAAGTAAAGCCGCTGCACGTTCGCCGCATGAGCGGCGTTCATGTTCGATGTGTTCAAGCTGGGCGCGTAATCCCGCGGTTTCCTGTTCGAGCGGCGCAATGCGGCTGGCGCGCTCATGCAGCATGGCGCTTTGCGTGCTGGCTTGACTCAGGGCGGCGCGTAACTGCTGGTTGTCATGGTCGAGTTTTTGACGCTCGGTCAGTTGTTCGCTGATTTCATCCTCTGCGGCGCGCAGGCGCTCGGACAATCGTGCTTCAAGTGCTTGGCGACTTGCCCGCAGAATCAACCAAGTGAGCAATACGCCGAGTAAAAAGGCAGCAAAAACAAACAGCATGAGCTGCTGATCGGGTGATAGGTTCAAATCCAAGCGTGCAATTCCTCGGCGTGATTAACCACCGCATCTGGGCCCCAAGTGTGCGGGTCATCGTCGTGCTGGATATAGCCAAATGCAGCGGCAATCGACGGGCAGCCTGCGGCGCGGGCGGCATCAATATCGCGCTTATGATCGCCCACCATGACGCATTCGTTGACCGCCAAACCAAGCAAGGCGCAGGCATGGCGCACCGGGGCAGGGTCGGGTTTGTTCACCGGCAAGGTGTCACCGCTGACGATGCAGGGCGTGGCAAGCCCCAAGCCCGCGAGCAGTGGCTCGGTCAGAAAAGCGGGTTTGTTGGTCACAACGCCCCAACTGCGTCCTTGGTTG
Source organism: Halothiobacillaceae bacterium (assembly GCA_050178405.1). Taxonomy (GTDB): domain Bacteria; phylum Pseudomonadota; class Gammaproteobacteria; order Halothiobacillales; family Halothiobacillaceae; genus Thiofaba. The sequence goes on along the minus strand of JBFXGB010000002.1, from coordinate 47,367 downwards.
CTGAGAGCTTTAAGCACGCCCGCCATGCCGGGGAATAGTGTGCTCTCCACACAAAGATGCGCGGTGTAAATGGCAAGATAACGCTGACGCAAGGCTTCTTTGCGCTCAGCATCCAAGTCTGCACCAAAGCCTAAGCGAACCAATGCGCCCGCGCCATGCGAAACCCACGGGCGAATCTTGGCAAACGGCAAGGCGGGTAAATCGTGTTCGGCACGCAAACGATTGAGTGCCCCCGCCATATCCGGCGCGGTATCGACGAGCGTGCCGTCAAGGTCGAAGAGGAAAGCGGTGGGTTTAGAATGAGTCATCGAAGTAATCGGAATCCATGCGCTTGAGGGTGTAAGTGGTGGAAATGGAAACGCCCACATCAAAATCAATCATCAAATTGGCAAGCATTTCCCCATCGATAAGGACGACTTTTTTATCAATGTTACTGACATAGTTGGTTGCTTCAGCGGTAAATGTCGATGTCGTCAAAAACACGCCTTTGCGTGCGCGTTGGCCTTCTAAAGCACCGACAAATTTCTGAATTTCGGGTCTGCCCACAGAGCCTTGCCAGCGCTTGGCTTGCAGATAAATCGTATCTAAACCGAGGCGATCTTCTTTAATAATGCCGTCGATGCCACCGTCGCCGCTTTGCCCGATGCGCTCGCCTGCATCACGACGTGAGCCACCGTAACCCATTTTGACGAGTAATTCGACGACGAGTTGTTCAAAAAATGCGGGGGAGCAAGACAAAACACGACTCAAAATATCCTGCGCGAGTTCGCGTCGCAGGGTTTGAAATGCGGTTTCTAAAGATTCTTCAGGCGTTTGCTCTTGAGCAGGTTGAGAAACTATGACTTTTTCTACATTGTCATTGCGGCTGGAGTTTCTGAACTCAACATGCTCTGGGAATTGATCTAGGTATTTAAGATTAATTTTTTCGGGCGGGTTTTTAAGCACCTCGTATCCGCGAGAGGTAATGTTGAAATAACCACGACGCGGTTGCTCAACAAGTCCTGCTTTCTTGATATGCAGGCGCGCCCACCCAATGCGGTTGGAAAATATAGCCTGCCGCCCACTAGGTAATAATTCAGCTTTTTCTGCTGCATTTAAGTTGAACTCAAGTGCAAGCGCATCCTCAGCTTCACGCAAAGTGTGCTCCCTTCCGTCTGATGTAAAACGCAGAAGAGGAAGCATTAAAGATTGAAAGTCTGGAATGGGCATGATTCTTTTCCTTTTGGAGTATCACATTATGACAAAGGCGGGATTCCCCGCCTTTCTGTGATTCCGCATCCAGTATTGAGCGCCTTAAAACCGGCTGCCACTTTGAATATACTGCGTCATTTGGCTGCATTGGGTATTCATGCGCAGCATGATGCCGCGAATGCTGCGGATAATGGCGCGCATAACGTGATAGACCATAAATGGGTGGTCTTTAATCAGGCGCTCCAAGTTCTCGCGGTGCAGGGCGAGTACAGTGGCATCGCCCACGGCGCGCAGGGTGGCGGAGTGGGGTTTGCCATCGAGAAAGCCGGATTCACCCGCTAAATCGCCTTGGCTCAAAATATGCAGGGTGTCGGCAAAGCCGCGTCCGCTGTCTTTGTTGACCGCTAAACGGCCATCGAGAATGACGTACAGCTCGTGGTGGGATTCGCCTTCACGGAATAAAACTTCGCCGCTTGCGATATGGCGCACGGTGCAAACTTGCGCAAGGGTGCTGCACTCCAGTTCGGTCAATTCGGCACCGAGAAGAGTTTTGCGCAAATCGTTACTAGTGATGGGGAGCTGCATGGGTGTCACCTTCAATGACTAAAGATAGGACTTATGCAAAATCACCCTAGAAACTAGCGTGTGGATAATTTTGCGTAAGCCCTATGTGAATAAAGGACATCAATTTTGAATAGGGCGGCATCCTTGCCGAACGTGATCGCAAGCATGGGTCATGCCATGCGATCTAATCTAGGAGAACACTGATGTATGCGTCATTGCGAGGCCGGAGGCCGTGGCAATCCATGCGGCGGTTGTTGTGGCCTTGGATTGCTTCGGCTTCGCCTCGCAATGACGACGAATAAATCAGCATCGAGCTTGAGCCGAATTATTTGGTTTCGGCTGGGGTTGCAGCAGGTGCTGCATCGGCAGGCTTGGCAGCAGGTTCTGCGGCTTTCTTGATTTCAACCTTGGCGGCGGCACGGGTGTCGTTCACCAGTTTTTCGACCGCTTTTTGCTGCATCATGCCTTCAACTTGGGGCTTGACCGCTTCAAACGCGGGGGGCGGCACGTCGCGGGTTTCTTCCAGTTTGATGATGTGGTAGCCAAATTGTGATTTGACGGGTTCTTTGGTGGTTTCGCCCGGCTTGAGTGCGGCTGCGGCGGCTGAGAACTCAGGGACCATCATGCCCGCTTCAAACCAGCCCAAGTCGCCGCCTTGGTCTTTGGAGCCGGGGTCGATGGAGTATTCCTTGGCAAGAGCTGCGAAATCACCGCCTGCATTGACCTTGGCTTGGATTTCTTTGGCTTGGTCTTCGTTTTCAACCAAGATATGCGCGGCTTTCATTTCCTGCTTTTTCGGCAGTTTGGTGATGAGTTCGTCGTATTCTTTCTTGAGTTGTTCATCCGTGAATTTCATATCTTTCATCATGCGCTTGACCAAATGGTTGGCAAGAATGCTCTCGCGAGCGCGCTCGATTTCAGATTGAATGGCGGCTTCTTTGGCCAAGCCGTCAGCCTCGGCTTTTTGTGCCAAGGCTTTGAGTTCGATCAGTTGGTTAAGAATCGCGTCATCACCACTTGCTTGGGCTTGTGGTGGCAGTTGCATTTTAGTGGCATTGAATTCCTCGACGGTGATGGTGTCGCCGTTCACGATCGCCAAGATGTCTTTTTGTTCGACGGGCGCAGCAGTGGTGCTGGCCGTATTTTGCGGGGCGGAGTTTTGGCCGCAACCTGCGAGCAACAGGGTCGCGGTCATGGCAAGAATCAAGGGTTTTTTCAACAAGTTCATACGGTTATATCCAAGGGTTAAAGTGAAATCAAAGCGCTTAGGGAAGGTTTTTAATGTCGGGCATAAACACGCCCTTCCAAGGATGGATGTGAATCGCCCGATACACGCCAGCATGAGCATACGGATCATCCGCAGCCCATGCACGCGCATCAATGATTGAAACAAAGTCCGCGATAATCAGGCTTCCGACCATGCGTGGGGCGTTTTGTTCATCCGTCTCGGGTAAGGGACCGGCAAGGAGTAAACGCCCCGCATCGCGCAATGCCTGCAAACGCGCTAGGTGCGCTGGGCGAGCCTGGCTGCGCTTATATGCGCTGTCGTCAAAATCGACACCGTAAATCATATACCACATCGTGATTGCTCTTTAATTTATAGCTCTTTGTTTGGTGCAGGCTGCGCCTTGTCCGGGGTGGTGTCCTTGTCAATCATGGTGGCGTGTTTGCCCAGCCACAAGCCTTGCGCGAGCATAAAGACGAAGGTGATGCCCATCAGTCCGAAAAGTTTGAAATTCACCCAGGTGGCTTCGTCAAAGTTGTACGCAACGTACAAGTTGAGTCCGGCAAGGGCAACGAAAAAGATAACCCATGCGCTATTGACTTGTCGCCAGATAGATTGGGGGGCGCTCATCAGGCTGCCCATCATGCGTTCGACAAGGGTTTTGTTGCCGATAAATTGGCTGCCAAGGAACGCGCCGGCAAATAAAATGTAGAGAATGCTTGGCTTCCACATAATAAACAGCGGGTTTTGTAGCCAGAGGGTTGCGCCGCCAAACACCACGATTAGGCCAAGCGAGATAAGCTGCATGTTCTCGATCTTTCGCGTTTTAAGCCATGTGTAGCCAACAAGAATCAGGCTGGCCACAATGGCCACGGCGGTGGCGACATAAATGCCCGAAGTCTTGTAAGCGATAAAAAACAGCAAGATAGGCAGAAAGTCGAAAAATAATTTCATGGTGGGAACAGCAGCGCGCAGGTGAAAATAGGTGCGCTATGGTAAACGTAGCAGGCGGCGCGGTCATCTTTCGCGCATAATCTAATCGTTAGCCTTTTTAACAGAACCTAATCCATGCCACGCATTCTTAACCTTCACCCCGACAACCCCCAGGCGCGTTTAATCACCCAAGCCGTTGAAACCATTCAGCGTGGCGGTGTGATTGCGCTGCCCACTGATTCCGGCTACGCGCTAGGTTGCGCCTTGGGCAATAAAGATGCCATGGAGCGTATTCGTGCCTTGCGCGGGTTGGACGATAAGCACTTTTTTACCTTGATGGTGCGCGATTTGTCCGAAATTGCGGTGTATGCACGGGTGGATAATGTGGCGTATCGATTTTTGCGCCAGTACACGCCAGGGCCTTACACCTTTATCCTTCCCGCAAGCAGCGAAGCGCCGCGCCGCTTGCAGCACCCTAAGCGCAAAACCGTGGGCTTGCGTGTGCCGGAGCATCCTCTGACGCAAATGCTGTTGGCAAGCTTGGGCGAGCCTTTGCTTTCCAGTACGCTGATTCTTGCGGGTGATTGTGAGCCACTGTGTGATTCGGACGAGATTAAAGCCGCGTTGGGCAGGCGCGTAGATTTGATTTTAGATGTGGGCTTTTGCGCCGATCAGCCGACCACGGTGATTGATATGGCGGGGGATGACATGCTGCTGGTGCGGCGGGGTTTGGGTGAAGTTCCGGCGGGTGTGGTGGAAATTGATGATAACTAACGAGGACTTCTAAAAACCATCATGGCGAGGAGCGGCCTTTAGCCGCGAGCAACGCGTGGCGGGACGTGGCAATCCAAAAGAGTATCGACAAAACAGCGAAGTTTGGACTGCTTCGCTACGCTCGCAAAGAGGATATTGAGGTTTTTAGAAGTTTCTGAGTAATTAAAAAGGCAGTGCAATGGACTTTAATAATTTAATTCAAACATTCAGCATCTGGATTTTGCCAGTGTTGTTTGCCATTACCGTACATGAGGCGGCGCACGGGTATGCGGCGCGCTTTTTTGGCGATCATACGGCGGCAAGCCTTGGGCGTTTGTCGCTTAATCCACTCAAACATATCGACCCGATGGGAACGGTGGTGGTGCCGATTGCTGTTTTTATTGCCAGTAGCCTTGCGGGTACTGGCTTTGTGTTTGGCTGGGCGAAGCCTGTGCCGGTGGATATGCGCAACCTGCGTAACCCGCGTTTTGACATGGCTTGGGTGGCGATGGCGGGGCCGGCATCCAATTTTGCGATGGCGGTGTTTTGGGTGTTGATGATGGGGTTGGGGCAATGGATGGCCGGTCAAGGGATGGGCGACTGGGCGCTACCGCTGGTGCTCATGGGGCAGGCGGGGGTGTTTATCAATCTGTTGCTGATGCTTTTTAATTTGCTGCCCATTCCGCCACTGGATGGTGGACGCGTTTTGGTGAGTTTTTTGCCGCCCAAACTGGGTATGCAGGTGTCGCAGGTTGAGCCTTATGGCTTTGTGATTTTGCTGGCGCTGATGTTTAGCGGCGTGTTATGGACGGTGCTTGGTCCAGCTTTAAGCGGCATGAACCATTGGTTGACGGGGTTTGTACTGCCTTGAATGCGCAGGCCTTGTTTACCAACATGGATGATATTGAGCACGCAGGCGTTGCACGCATCGGCGAGCAGCTTTTGCTGGATTTTCCCAAGGATTTATATATTCCGCCCGATGCCCTCGCCATTATGTTGGAAGCTTTTCAAGGGCCGCTGGATTTATTGCTGTATTTAATCCGCAAGCAAAATATCAATATCTTAGATATTCCCATTGCCGAAGTAACGCGCCAATACTTAGGTTATATCCAAACCATGCAAGACTTAAAGCTGGAATTGGCGGCTGAGTATCTCGCGATGGCGGCTCTGCTTGCAGAAATTAAATCGCGCATGATGTTGCCGCGCCCTGCGCAGGTGAGCGAAGAGGAAGCCGACCCGCGCATGGAGCTGGTGCGCCGGTTGCAAGATTACGAGCAACTGCGTGAGGCGAGCGAGCGTCTCGATGCCTTGCCGCGTGTCGAGCGCGATTTTGCAGTCGCTTCGGTGGCCTTGCCCGAATTGGAACAGGGCTTGCAGCCGCCTCAAGTCAGTATGGACGAGCTGCTTGCTGCTCTGCATCGTGCGCTGCAACGTGCTGCGTTGGTGGAGCATCATCATATTCAGCGTGAGGCGTTAAGTTTGCGGGAGCGCATGGATTGGATTGTGCAGCGCGTGGCGCAGGGCATGATAACGCTGCTAGATATTTTGCAGCCCGAAGAAGGGCGGCGCGGCGTGGTGATGAGTTTTTTGGCCATGCTGGAATTATTAAAAGCAGGGAAGATTGATGTTGAGCGTGAAGATTCCGGTTTGTTTTTGATTGCGGCGGCACAAACGGCATGAAATCGCTTCCCGCCTTGCTTGAAGCCTTGTTACTTGCTGCGGGCGAGCCAGTTTCACGGGCGCGTTTGGCTGAGATTCTGGGGGATGAGGTAAGCACGAGTGAGCTCGATGCGGCGCTGCAAGCACTCAAAGCAAGCTACGCCGAGCGCGGCATCGAGCTTGTCGAAGTCGCAAGCGGCCTGCGCCTGCAAGCAAGCGAGCGTTTTGCGCCTTGGCTTGTAAAGCTATACCCACAACGCCCGCCGCGTTACTCGCGTGCCGTGTTGGAAACGCTGGCGCTCATTGCTTGGAAACAACCCATCACCCGTGCCGAAATCGAAGCTATACGCGGTGTATCGGTGAACCCTGTGATTCTCAAAACCCTCACCGAACGCGGCTGGGTACATAGCGTTGGCAAACGCGAAACCCCCGGCAGACCGGAGCTTTTGGCGACGACGACGCAGTTTTTGGATCATTTTAATTTGCGCACTCAAGATGATCTGGCTGAAAAGCTGTTACCCAGCGAGTTCACGCAGACGTGATACGTTTTTAATAGAACTTACGCAGTATGGCGGTTTTACCCCCTCCCCCTTGATGGGGGAGGGGCTGGGGAGAGGGTGGGGAAGTTGGCGCAAGCCTATGTTCTAGCTAAGATTGCCCCCCTCTCCCCATCCCTCTCCCGCGAGGGGAGAGGGAGCTAAATCCACGGTTTGCGTAAGTCTTATTTAACTTAAAACTGCCCCGCCGCAACCCTTTAGCCTGCGACGCTTTATTATGTCCGGCAAAATTGAAGGCATTATTGGGTGAAGGCAATGAATCATGTTGGCAAAGAGCAACTTCCCGTAATTTGGCTGCACGGTTGGGGGATGAGTGCGGCGATTTGGCAGGCGCTGCCAGCGTTTGCGGCGCATGATTCGTATGCTTTGGATTTGCCGGGGCATGGCGCCACGCCTTGGGATGCAGCTTTGGGGAGTGATGTGACGCGCTGGGCTGAGGCACTGCTTGAGCGTGCGCCGCCAAGGGCGCTTTGGGTGGGCTGGTCTTTGGGTGGACTGCTTGCGTTAGAGATGGCGCGGATTGCTCCGGAGAGGATGGCAGGGTTGTACTTAATTGCAAGTAGTCCGTGCTTTGTCGCAAAGGATGGCTGGTCTTGCGCGATGCGCGAAGAAACCTTTGCCCAGTTTGAGGAGGGGCTTGCGCAAAATCATGCGCTGACGCTGCGGCGTTTTTTGGCGTTGCAGACCCATGGTGCGGACGATGCGCTGCGGGTGCGCGGTGTGTTGAATGCAGCGGCCTTGGATGCAGAACGGGCGGATGTGGGCGCTTTGCGTGCAGGGTTAGGGTTGTTGCGTCAGGCTGATTTACGGCAGGTTGTGCCGAGTTTGCGCCTGCCGTTTGCGGTCATGCTGGGCGGTTTGGATCGAATTGTGCCGCCTTGTATGGCCGATGTTTACAAGGCTTGGCAGCCGGGTGCAGCGGTGTTGATGCGGGCGCGGGCGGGTCACGCGCCTTTTTTAGATATGAGTAATGATGTGGCAAAGGATGGTTTGGATGTTGAGTCCTGGTTACTTGCCATGCAGGAGAAGGCAAGATGAATGAGTATGAGGTGGATAAACCGCGTGTGCGGCGGGCTTTTGATCGGGCGGCGGCGACGTATGTGCAATATGCCAAGTTGCAAGCACTGGTGCGCGAGGAGATGTTGGAGCGTCTGCAGGGGGTAAAAATCGAGCCGCAGGTGGTCGTGGATTTGGGCTGTGGGCCGGGGGCGGCGGTACGGGTGTTGCGCGAGCGTTATCCGCGTGCGCGGGTGTTGGGTTTGGATTTTTCGAGCGGCATGTTGCAGGAGGCGCGGCGTTTTCGGCCTTGGATACGCAAGCCCTTGTGGGTGTGTGGCGATATGGAGCGTCTGCCGCTTGCGGATGCGAGCGTGGATTTGTTGTTTTCGAGCTTGAGTGTGCAGTGGGGCAATGATTTGGGGCAAACCTTTGCTGAGGCGCGACGTGTGTTGAAACCGGGCGGGGTGTTTGTTTTTTCAAGCCTAGGGCCGGATACCTTAAAAGAATTGCGAGCAGCTTGGCAGCGTGCGGACGCCAGTCAACACGCGCATGTGAATATGTTTTATGACATGCACGATGTGGGTGATGCGCTGTTGCGCGTGGGGATGCGTGACCCGGTGATGGATGTGGAGCGAATGACGCTGCATTACGCGGATGTGGAAAGCATTATGCGCAGCTTAAAAGGCATTGGCGCGCAAAACAGTTTGCGTGGGCGGGCGCAGGGTTTGACCGCGAAATCACGTTTGCAGGCGGTGCGTGATGCGTACGAATTGCGGCGCAATGGGGATGGTTTGCTGCCTGTGACGTATGAGGTGGTTTACGGTTTGGCGTGGGGCGGGGAAGCGGGGCGTTTTTACGCCAATGCAGAGGGCGAGGTGAAAGTTCCCCTGCATTCACTGCTCAGACGGGGCAAAAGGTAATCAAAGTTTTTTATGCTTACTGCTGTTTTAGTGTAGTAGTGTTTGAAAAGGCTATATAAAACATGGTATTGCACGAATACCCTAGATTTTTGCCCGGAAAAGGATAGAACTTTAGCGTTTACTAACGTTGCAGTACCATGCGCGCAGCGGATAAAGCTAGGGTTGGCCTTGCTGTATCCAGTCGGTTTATATATTAGGAGGGTCGGGCAATGACAATGAGTACAACAGCCGGCGCGGTGGCGGGCGCTCAAGCCAAGCCAATTGCGGGCAAAGCCGCTGCAGTAGAGCAGTACAACTACGATATCGTCAAAAAATTCGCCATCATGTCGCTCGTTTGGGGCGTGTTGGGGATGTTTGCGGGCGTGTGGATTGCCAGTGAACTGGCGTGGCCGTTTTTGAACTTTGACGTGGCGGAAATTACTTTTGGTCGCTTGCGCCCAGTACATACCACGTTGGTTATTTTCGGTTTTGGTGGTAGTGCATTGTTTGCCACCTCGTATTACATTGTTCAGCGCACCTGCCAAGCTCGTTTGTGGGGCGGTCGTTGGTTGCCGGAGTTTACTTTCTGGGGCTGGCAGGTCGGTGTAGGTGCGGGCGTGATTCTGTACATGATGGGCTTTACCCAAGGCCGTGAGTACGCTGAATTTGTCTGGCCACTTGATATTGCCATTGCTGTGGTCTGGGTTTCTTACTTTTTAGTCTTCACCATGACCCTGTTGAAGCGTACGCAACCGCACATTTATGTGGCGAACTGGTTCTTCATGGCCTTTATCCTTGCAACGGCCTTGTTGCACATTTTTAACAATTTGGCTGTACCGGTGTCGTTCACCAGTCTTGAGTCCTATAGCCTGTTCTCTGGCGTGCAGGATGCGATGACCCAGTGGTGGTACGGGCACAACGCGGTGGGTTTCTTCCTGACAGCAGCTTTCTTGGGCATGATGTACTACTTTGTGCCCAAGCAAGCGGGTCGTCCGATTTATTCCTATCGTTTGTCCATTGTGCATTTCTGGGCGCTGTCATTCCTTTATATGTGGGTAGGTACACACCACCTGCACTGGACGGCGATTCCTGATTGGACTTCGACCTTAGCGGCAACTTTTTCCATCCTGCTGTTGTTGCCTTCATGGGGCGGCATGATTAACGGTGTGATGACCCTATCTGGCGCGTGGGACAAGCTACGTACCGACCCAATCATTCTGTTTATGATTACTTCGCTGTCGTTCTACGGCATGTCCACCTTTGAAGGCCCGCTGATGTCACTCAAGAGTGTGAACGCTCTGTCGCACTATACCGACTGGACCGTGGGGCACGTGCACTCGGGCGCTCTCGGTTGGGTGGCGATGATTACCTTTGGTTCGTTCTATCACCTGATTCCACGCCTGTGGGGCGTTGCCGAGGGCATGTATAGCACCAAGATGATTTACGTCCACTTCTGGTTGGCGACCATCGGTATCGTGCTTTACATCTCCTCTTTGTGGGTGGCGGGTATTGGCCAAGGTTTGATGCTGCGTGCATTCGATGAGTACGGCAACTTGGCGTACACCTTCATCGAAACCGTGACCTTCATGCACCTGCCTTATGTGGTGCGTGCGATTGGTGGCATGTTCTTCCTCGCAGGCATCATCCTCATGGTTTACAACGTATACATGACGATTGCCGGAGCTAAGCGCAGTGTTGAAGTCGATGTGACTGCGCAATCTGCCGCTGTTGCTCGCTGAAAGGAGAATATCGAATGAAGCATGAAAGCGTTGAAATTAATGCTGGCTTACTGATTGTTTTGACCTTGGCGGTCATTAGTATCGGTGGGTTGGTTGAAATCGTACCCTTGTTCCATATCAAGGATACTGTGGAAGAAGTGAAGGGCGTTCGCCCCTACACGCCGCTGGAGCTGCGTGGACGTGATTTGTATGTTCGCGAAGGTTGCTACGCCTGCCATTCGCAAATGATTCGTCCGTTCCGAGATGAATACTTGCGTTATGGTCATTATTCACTGGCGGCGGAGTCCAAGTATGACCACCCTTTCCAATGGGGTTCTAAGCGTACCGGGCCTGATATTGCACGTGTGGGCGAGAAGTATTCCGATCAATGGCAAACCCAGCATTTGGTTAAGCCGCAGGCCTTGGTTCCTGAATCGATTATGCCTGCCTATCCTTGGCTGCTGAGTAATGATCTGAAGTATGGCGATATTGAAAACCGTATGAAGGCGCTGAAAGCAACAGGTGTGCCTTACTCACTGACCGCTGATGAATATCAAGCCAATGTGACCAATTTCGGTCAAGCTATGGCGGATAAGCTGCATATTCCGAACGCCACAGCCACGCTTGAGGCTGAGGCCAAAGGGCGCGATTGGGATGGTCAGAAAGATCGTATTTCAGAAATGGATGCGATGGTCGCTTACCTGCAAATGCTAGGTACTTTGGTTGATTTCAAAAAATACGATCAAGGTTATTTTGCAAGTTTCCGCTAAGTTTTGGCATGACTGTTTACGTTCGAACGCAATTTTCAACACTTGGAAGGTATAAGTTAAATGTCTGATATTTGGATGTGGTTAGGTAACTTAACCAACAGTAAAATTACGGCTTTACTGATATTTTTCACAAGTTTTGTTGTAATTGTGCTCTATGTATATACAGGTAAGCAGCGCAAAACTCGGCTTGAATCTTACAGAGATATTCCATTTGTTGACGACCACGAAAAAATTCCAAACTCGTCAACCGGATCAAATAAGGGAGATAACTAATCATGGCGCTTTCCAATGAGAAGAAGCCTGGCCAGGTTGAAACTACCGGGCATGTGTGGGATGGTGATTTGCGCGAATATAACAACCCTTTGCCCCGCTGGTGGTTGTGGGCGTTTTATGCCACTATTCTTTTTGCCGTGGTGTATTGGATTATGTATCCCGCATGGCCAGTGTTTAAGACCTTTACCCCAGGGGTTTCAACATTAACCATCGAGCAAGATGGTAAAATGGTTCAAGTGCCTTGGAACTCACGTAACCTATTTATTCAAGAAATGCAGGTTAGCCCTTCTGCGGTACGTCAACGTGAGTTCGTTGACAAAGTCAGCAAGGCAAGCTTTGAACAAATTGTTGCCGACCCCAGTATGTTGGCGTTTGCACGCTCCATGGGCGCAGGTTTGTTTGGTGATAACTGCGCAGCGTGTCATGGACAGGGCGGTCAGGGCAATCTGCCTAGCTATCCCAGTCTTGCGGACAATGAATGGCTGTGGGGTGGTTTGTTTGATGTCATTAGTAAGGACATTCACGGTGGACTAAAGGGTAATATGCCAGCATTCCCTAATGTGAAGGGTGAGGCACTGACCGATTTGGCAAATTATGTGTTGAGTTTGTCGGGTCTTGAAGTTGATGTTGCATCGGCAACGCGTGGTAAAACGGGCTTTGCCATGTGCGCAGCGTGCCACGGTGCCGAAGGCAAAGGCAATCCGATGTTGGGTGCGCCTAATCTGACGGATATGGCGTGGTCGAATATCGATATCGTGGGTACGCCAACGCTTGATGACAAGCGTAAGATGGTCGAACACGTCGTCACCAACGGTATTCAGCGTCAAATGCCCGGTTTTTCCAATCGCTTGACACCCGTTGAAATTAAAATGTTGACGGTTTACGTGCATGAGTTATCCGGCGGTCAATAATTGCTGCAGGGTTTGATTGATATGGAGCCGGCATTTGCCGGCTTTTTTTATTTTGAGATAAATCAATGAGCTATAACGCAAAAATTGCTGAATTGGCTGTTCTTCTTGGGGGGCGCCTCGCTGAAACGAATGAGCGACTTAGCGCGGCGGAGTCGTGTACTGGAGGTTGGTTGTCTAAGGCGGTGACGGATATTGCGGGTAGTTCGGCCTGGTTTGATCGTGGTTTTGTGACCTATAGCAATCAGGCCAAGCAGGACATGTTGGGTGTGCCGGAAACCGTTTTGCGTGAATATGGCGCAGTGAGTGAGGCATGTGTCTTAGCGATGGTTGAAGGCGCATTGCGGCACAGTTTGGCGGATGTGAGTGTGGCGATTAGTGGTATTGCAGGGCCAGGGGGTGCAACGCCGGATAAGCCAGTGGGCACGGTGTGGCTTGCGTGGGCAAAGCGCGGTGAGACGGCACGAGCGCAGCGTTTTTTGTTTGCAGGGGATCGGGAAGCAGTGCGTGCGCAAGCGGTGATTGCTGGGCTTGAGGGGGTTCTGGCGTTGGTGAGTTAAGAACCTTTCCAAAGTCTCGCTGAACAGCGCATTGCGGCGCAAAGATTGACCTCAAAATGCTCACATAGTTATCTATGCTCCGCTTTTTTGGTCGATTTTCGCTTGCACTGCATCCGTTGATCAAGACTTTGAACAGGCTCTAGAAGCGCAGCGCAAGATTTTGGGTGTGGGAGCGAACCTCGGGGCGTGATCCATGGTTCGCTCCTACAAGTCATCTTCTGAGTTCGTTTTTTCATCCAAAAACACGTATTAAGCTCACGTTTGCGTGGTAATCGCCCACCTTGCATCAACAGCTTAGCTTTTGGCGTAAAATCCACGCTTATCTCGTTTTTTTGATTCGGTACGGCATTTTATGACCGAGTTTTTGCTTATTTTTGTTAGCACGGTGTTGGTCAATAACTTCGTTTTGGTGAAGTTTTTGGGTCTGTGCCCGTTTATGGGGGTTTCGCGCAAGCTTGAGACTGCTATGGGTATGGGCTTGGCGACGACGTTTGTGTTGACGCTTTCATCCGTTTTGAGCCATTTGACGCAAAACTATGTGCTAGAGCCTTTTGGGCTTGAGTATCTGCGCACGATTGCCTTTATTGTGTTGATTGCGGCGGTGGTGAATTTCACTGAAATGGCGCTAAAAAAAGCCAGCCCCTTGCTGCATAACGTGTTGGGGATTTATCTGCCGCTGATTACGACGAATTGCGCGGTGCTGGGAGTGGCGCTGTTGAATGTGCAGGAAGACCACAATCTCGCGCAGGCGGCGGTGTACGGCTTTGGTGCGGCGGTGGGGTTTTCGCTGGTGTTGGTGTTGTTTGCGGCGATGCGCGAGCGGCTGGCGGCGGCGGATGTGCCTAAGCCGTTTGTGGGTACGCCGATTGGGTTGGTGACGGCGGGGCTTATGGCGCTGGCGTTTATGGGCTTTGCCGGCTTGGTGAAAGTCTGATGTGGACGGCGATTTTGGTGTTCGCGCTGCTTGCTTTGGGCTTAGGTTTGCTGCTGGGGTATGCCGGGCAGGCGTTCAAAGTTGAGGGCGATCCGCTCGCCGATAAAATTGATGCGCTGTTACCGCAAACGCAGTGCGGGCAGTGCAGTTTTCCCGGTTGCCGCCCGTATGCGGAGGCGATTGCGCGGGGTGAGGCCGACATCAATCAGTGCCCGCCGGGGGGCGAGGCGACAATTAAGGCGCTGGCGGACTTGCTTGGGGTTGAGGCCAAGCCGCTGAATGCCGAGCATGGAATTGAGAAACCGAAAACCGTGGCTTGGATTGATGAACAGGTGTGTATCGGTTGCACGCTGTGCATTCAGGCCTGCCCGGTGGATGCGATTTTGGGCGCGCCCAAGTTGATGCACACGGTGATTGCGGATGAATGTACCGGCTGCGAGTTATGCGTTGCGCCTTGCCCTGTGGATTGCATTTATATGTTGCCAGTTAAGCCTGCCTTGGAGCAGTGGCGCTGGCCGAGCCCGGCGGAGCGTTTGGAAATTGCGGAAACTCATCGCGCGGGTGAGAAGGTATGACGGAGCGCATCCTCCATCGTTTCCCCGGCGGGTTTCACCCGGAGCCGCATAAAAGCGAATCGAATTCCACGCCGATTCGTGTGGCGGCGATGCCTGCGCAGTTGGTGATTCCATTAAAGCAGCATATCGGCGCGATGGCAGAACCCGTGGTCAAAGTGGGTGAGCGTGTGCTGCGTAATCAGCGTCTTGCGAAGGCGGATGGATACGTGAGCGCGCCGGTGCATGCGCCAACTTCGGGCACGGTGATTGCGATTGAGGAGCGCGCCATGCCGCATCCTTCGGGCTTGCGTGCGCCGTGTATCGTGCTTGAGGTCGATGGTTTAGATGAGGCAGTGCAAGCGTTTGAGCCGTGGGCGGATTTTACGCTCATCTCGCCATTGTTGCTGCGCGAGCGGGTGCGTGAGGCGGGCGTTGTCGGCTTGGGTGGGGCGGTATTTCCGAGTGCAGTGAAGCTTGCGGGCACAGCGGGAACACCGATTCACACGGTGTTGCTTAATGGCGCGGAGTGCGAGCCGTATATCACGTGCGATGACCGTGTGATGCGTGAGCGTGCCGAGGAGGTGCTGCGCGGCGGGCAAATTCTTTTGCATGTTGTTGGCGCAAAACAATGCTTGGTCGGGGTGGAGGACAATAAGCCGGAGGCGATTGCCGCGCTGCGGGCGACGGCGTTGTCGCTTGCTGATGCACGTTTTGAGATTGTGCCCATTCCTTCGGTGTATCCCTCTGGGGCTGAAAAGCAGCTGATTTATGTGCTCACTGGCGAAAAAATCAGCCGCGAAACGCGCGTGACCGAGCGCGGTTTTTTGGGGCAAAACGTGGCGACGGCAGCGGCGATTTATCGTGCGGTGGTGCTCGGCGAACCCTTGACGCGGCGGGTGGTGACGTTGACGGGCAGTGGGCTTATGGCTTGCGGTAATTGGGATGTGCCGCTTGGCATGTTGGCGAGCGATTTGATTGCAGAAGCGGGCGGCTATCAGCCCGATGTGGCGCGTTTGGTGTTTGGCGGCCCGATGGGGGGCTTTGCGTTAACGACGGACGAATTGCCAGTGACCAAGGCGGCGAACTGCTTTTTGGCTTTGGCTGCACAAGATGCGCCCGTTGAGCCTTTGCCAATGCCGTGTATTCGTTGTGGCAAGTGCGCCGAAGCTTGTCCGGTGGAGTTGCAGCCGCAGCAGTTGTTGTGGGATGCGCGTGCGGGCGATTTTGAGCGCGCCGAGAAGCAGGACAGCCTATTTGAGTGCATTGAATGCGGCATTTGTTCGGCGGTGTGCCCTTCGCATATTCCGCTGGTGCAGTATTTTCGTTATGCCAAAACCGAGATTTGGCAGCGTGAGCGCGAGCATGAAAAGGCAAGCGTGGCGCGAGATCGCTTTGAGTTCCGTAATACACGCATCGAGCGCGATAAACAGGAGCGTGAGGCGATGCTGGCGGCCAAACGCGCTCAGTTGGCGGCACAAACCCAAGCCACAACGCCGGATGCCGCCGTGGATGACAAGCAACGTGCTATTGCTGAGGCGATGGAGCGGGCGAAAGCGCGCAAGATGGCGTTGCAGCCAAAGCCGGAGGAGGGGGCGTGAATATCCTGCTATTGCACGGTATTTTTGATAGCGGGCGCATTTTTGCGCCGATGATTGCCGTGCTGGAGGCCAAGGGACATCGTTGTTTTGCGCCCTCGTTTGTTCCGGCGGATGCGCGCGAGGGCATCGAGCCTTTGGCTGAGTTTGTGGCGCAGTTTGTTGATGAGCATCTGCCGCCTAACCAGCCTTTTGCCTTGGTGGGTTTTAGCATGGGCGGCATTGTGGGGCGTTATTACTTGCAATATTTGGGCGGCGCCGCGCGGGTGCGGGTGTTTTTTACCATTTCAAGCCCTCATGCAGGCTCGCTTTGGGGGTATGCCTATCCTGGTTTGGGTGCGCGGGACTTGCGTCCACAAAGTGCTTTGTTGACACACTTGCACGCAACTGAAGTGAATCTTGGCAATCTGTTGATTCACAATTATTGGACATCGTTTGATTTAACAGTGTTTCCAGCGGCAAACAGCCGTTGGGCGCGGGCGGATAGCGAGCAGGATGTAAGAGGTCTGTGGCATCGTTGGATGGTTAAGCATCCTAAAGTGTTGGCGGGAATGACGCGCAAGCTTGAGGAATGTTTATGAAAGCGCCGTTACTTTGGCAAGCGTTTTGGCTGAGTGCCTTGTGGATGGCGTTGGCTTTTGTGCTGATTCTTGTGTTCGTGCGTGGTGAAATAGGCGCTGCCTTGTTCTGGTCTAGCTTGCCATTGATCGATTTGCTTGAGCCGCTACTCAAACCTTTGATGAGTTTTTTTCCAGCCTCGCAGCGTTTGCAGACCACTTTGTGGCTGATGCTTGTAGTGTCATATGTGCAATGGACGTTGTTCACCACAGGCTTAGCCTACGCTTGGCGCTTGTGGCATTTTGCTAAGGGGTTGAAATAAATGCGTTTTACAACCGTCGCTTCGCCGCATATCGCGCCGAATAATGATGTCAGCCGCCTGATGCGGCAGGTTTTGCTGGCGCTTGTTCCCGGAACCTTGGCGGCGATTTATTTTTTTGGCTGGGGGGTGTTGCTTAATATCCTCTTGACGGTCGCGGCGGGGTTGTTGACCGAGGCGGTGATGCTTCTGCTGCGTCATCGTCCGGTGAAGTCTTTTTTGGCAGATGGCAGTGTGATTGTTACGGCGTGGCTTTTGGCGGTGTGTTTGCCGCCGTTTGCGCCTTGGTGGTTGCCTGTGGTGGGAGTGAGCTTTGCGCTGGTGTTTGCCAAACATTTGTATGGCGGCATTGGTTATAACCTGTTTAATCCTGCGATGGTGGGGTATGCGGTGTTGTTGGTGTCGTTTCCCAAGGAGATGACGCAATGGGGCTTGCCTGTGGGCGTGGCGGCGCATTCTTTGGACTTGCTGCAAAGCGCGGGTTTTGTGTTTACGGGGGCGTTGCCTGCGGGGGTGGCTTGGGATGGTTTGAGTGGTGCAACGCCGCTGAATGTGTACAAAACCGAGCTAGGGCAGGGTGCGGATTGGCAGGGTATTGCGCAGCATTCTGTATTTAGTGGCTGGGCTGGAGTCGGCTGGGAATGGGTGGCCTTGGGTTGGCTGGCGGGTGGGTTGTGGATGCTGTGGCAGCGGGTGATTACTTGGCGTATTCCTGTGGCGATGTTGGCGAGCTTTAGTTTATTGAGTTTGGGTTTTTATCTTTATGACCCAGCGCATTTTGCTTCGCCTTGGTTTCATCTTTTGAGTGGTGGGTTGATGCTTGGCGCATTTTTTATCGCCACTGATCCGGTGAGTGGCTCGACCACACCGCGTGGGCAGATAATTTACGGCGCGGGCATTGGTGTGCTGGTGTTTGTGATTCGCGGCTTTGCAGGGTTTCCGGACGGGGTGGCGTTTGCGGTGTTGCTGATGAATATCGCCGTGCCGCTGATTGATCATTACACTCCGGCGCGCCCGTTTGGACGTGAAAAGTCATGAATAAGCTGCAAATTGGCTTGACTGGGCTGGTTCTTGCTGCGTTTACGGTGGTGGGCGTGGGCATTGTGGCGTGGATGCACCATGCGACAAAAGCTGAGATTGCCAAGCAAACCGAGGCGGCTTTGAATCGACAACTAGCTGCGGTATTGCCGCAAGGCTTTGACAATGACCCGGCAACGAGTGCGCGTGAGTTGGCAAGCGATGCTTTGTTTGGCGGCAAGGGTGAGGCGATGTTGTACACCGCACGTCAAGGCACAAAGCCTATCGGCTGGGCTTTGCGTGTGATTGCACCAAACGGTTATAGCGGGGCGATTCATCTGCTAGTGGGGGTTGATGTGCAAGGAAAAATTGCTGGCGTGCGCGTGATTGCGCACAAAGAAACACCGGGCTTGGGCGACCCGATTGAGATTGAAAAATCGCCGTGGATCGAGAGTTTTCGTGGCAAGTCCTTGCTTAATCCCGACAACAAGGGCTGGCATGTGAAAAAAGATGGTGGGACGTTCGATCAGTTTACCGGCGCAACCATCACCCCGCGTGCGGTCGTGCAGGCGGTGCATAACGCGCTTTTATATGTCGAGCAGCATCGTGATGAACTCTTGGAGGCCACGCCATGAATACAGCAGTTGAAACGAACCCCGATGTTGTAACGAAGCCTGTCGCCACGGGGCCAAGTTATGGGCAATTAGCGGCGGATGGCCTGTGGCGCAATAATCCGGCCTTGGTGCAGGTGTTGGGGCTTTGTCCGCTGCTTGCCATTTCCAATACCACGGTGAACGCGCTGGGTTTGGGTTTGGCGACTTTATTGACCTTGGTGGTGAGTAATACGCTGGTATCCATCATTCGGCATTGGGTGCGCCCTGAGGTGCGTTTGCCGGTGTTTGTGCTGGTGATTGCGTCCGTGGTGACGGCGATTGAGTTAGCCATGAATGCTTGGCTGCATGGCTTGTATGTGGTGTTGGGGATATTTTTGCCGCTGATTGTCACCAACTGCATCATCATCGCGCGTGCCGAAGGTTTTGCGGCGCGGCATGATGTGGCGCGTGCGGCGTTTGATGGTCTGATGATGGGCGCGGGTTTTGCGCTGGTGTTGCTTGTGCTAGGAATGATGCGCGAAGTGCTGGGGCAGGGCACGCTGTTTGCTAATGCACACCTGATGTTCGGCGAATGGGGGCGGGGTTTAACGCTGCAGATCATGCCCGAAAACTACGGATTTTTGCTCGCGATTTTGCCACCGGGGGCTTTTCTGGCACTGGCCTTGTTGATTGCATTGAAGAATGCGCTGGATCAGCGGCGTGGGTGAGTACCTGTTTACGAATTTTTATAAAACCATGTAGCACGGATGAAGCGCAGCGAGAATTTGGGGAGACCTTGCCCATTACCCAGCCTGCCCCGGGTTATCACACGGGCTATAAGAATTAGATGAGTAGTGTGGATAAGGCGAAGCCGCATCCACCCTACTTAACTACGATTACTCCATCACCTTGCCGCGCAACGCCTTGATTTGACCATGCTTGGTTTTGCTATCCAAACGCTTGGCTTTGGCGGCGCGTGTGGGTTTGGTGGGTTTGCGCAGCTTGATGGGGCGGGTGAGGCTTGTGATTAAGTCATGCAGGCGTTGCAGCGCATCGGCGCGGTTTTTCTCCAAGCTATTGTGACGCTGCGCCTTGATGACAATCACGCCATCGCGGGTGATACGAGCATCACTTGCCGCCAAAACCCGCTCTTTGACCTCATCCGGCAAGGATGAAGCGCGCACATCAAAGCGTAAATGCACCGCCGTCGAAACCTTGTTGACGTTCTGCCCACCCGGCCCGCTGGCGCGAATGGCGGTAAATTCGATTTCGGTGTCAAGGAGGGTGAGGCTCATGCGTGCACCACAAGGTTATCGCGCTGCAGCTCGATAAAACGATGAGCGGTCAAAACCATCTCAATGCGTGCCATATTGATGCGCATGATTTTTTCCAGTTCAAAATTTGAAATATTGCCGGTCGCAATCAAAAGCAAGGAAGATGGTTCTCCCGATAACAAAAATGAGCGCACAAAGTCATCGTCTTTGGTGACTACAACGCGCTGCTCTCGCATGGCAACGGCAATAATCTCGGCATCTGGCGTGCGATTGCCCAAAGGCAGGTCAAGCGTGTGCACAGCATCATGCCCCATTTCTACGAGCCAGCGCGCCATGCGCCTTGGTAATTGTGCATCGACCAGAAATCTCATGCCGCAAGTCGTTCTACGCGATTGACATGCGCCAGACGAGCAGCGAAGGCCAGCGCTGCAAGGATGTCATCGCGCTCCAAGTCCTCGTAATCGGTCAGAATGTCTTCAATGCTCATGCCGCTGGAAAGCCACTCCAATACGTTCTCCACGGGATAACGCAGTCCGCGAATACAGGGCTTGCCGTGGCAAATTGCGGGATCTATCGTAATGCGTTCGTTCATGTTTTTTCCTCTTCTGCTGCAAATCCTTGCACTCTGCCGCTGCGATAGGCGAGTAAACGGCGCTCTGCTTCTTCAATCCAAAGGCGATTCATTTCGGCATCAGGCTTGTCCAGACTGTGCAAGGCGCATTCAATCAGTTCAAAGCGTGCGGCAGGCTCAAGTTTGAGCACTTCGGCGACCAACTCTTGGGTATTCATCAGCGTCCCCTCCGTACAACAAGCAAAATCACAAGGCACTAATCTTTACATGCTGCGCCTGTAATTGCTCTAGGGCGCTTGCGAACTCAACTTCACGCTTGCGCTCTTGTTCAACCACCGCAGGTGGGGCTTTGTCGGTGTAGGCGGTGTTGCTAAGCTTGGTGCGGCAACGCTCCAGCTCTTTACCCAAACGTTCGATTTCTTTGCTCAAACGCGCCAACTCTGCATCTTTGTCGATTAAACCTGCGAGCGGAATCATCACTTTCATTTCGCCGACTAAGGCCACGGCGGATTCAGGTGCGCTGGCTGCATCATCCAGCACCTCGATGCTCTCGATGCGAGCGAGCGAGGTGAGGAAGGCGCGGTTGTCGTCCAAAAGGCGGCAATCCATGCTTGATGCGTTGGCAACCAGTACCGGCAAGGGTTTACCTGGGGCAATATCCATGTCGGCGCGAATTTTGCGCACGCCCAAAGTGAAACTCTTGAGCCATTCGATGTCCGTCAGCGCGCTAGCGTCAATACGGCTCGCGTCCGGCTGTGGATAGGGTTGCAGCATGATGGTGGGATGGGCTCCCTCCCCCCTGGCGGGGGAGGGCTGGGGAGAAGGGGGTGATGGGGCAGCGTCCCTGCCAGCGTTTCCACCCTCTCCCCCCGCCCCTCTCCCCTCAAGGGAGAGGGGAGTTTTGCCTGCCAGCGGCGCAACCCGTTGCCAAATCTCTTCGGTAATGAACGGCATAATCGGGTGCATCAGGCGCAGCAAGGTTTCGAGCACCCGCACCAGTGTGCGGCGTGTGCCGCGCATGGTTGCCGCATCGCTGGTGCGCAACGCGGGCTTGGTCAGCTCCAGATACCAGTCGCAATACTCGTTCCACGTAAATTCGTAAAGTTCCTGCGCGGCTAAATCGAAGCGGTAGCTGTCAAAATGGCGGATGACTTCGCCCTCAACTTGTTGCAAACGGCTGATAATCCAACGATCAGCCAAGGTTAGCGTCACATCCCCAATCAAACCGGTGTCTTGGTCTTCGCACTGCATGAGCACAAAGCGGCTGGCGTTCCACAGCTTGTTGCAGAAGTTGCGATAGCCTTCCACTCGCGCCAAATCAAAGCGAATATCGCGCCCCGTCGAGGCCAGTGCGGCAAAGGTAAAGCGCATCGCATCCGTGCCGAGCGCAGGAATGCCATCCGGAAATTCCTTGCGCGTGTCTTTCTCGATTTTTTGCGCCATTTGCGGCTGCATCAGGCCGCTGGTGCGTTTTTGCACCAAGCTTTCAAGGTCGATACCGTCAATTAAATCAATCGGGTCGAGCACATTGCCCTTGGACTTGGACATTTTCTGACCTTGCGCATCACGCACGAGACCATGCACATACACTTCGCGGAATGGCACTTCCTGCATGAAGTAGTTGCCCATCATCACCATGCGCGCCACCCAGAAAAAGATGATGTCGAAGCCCGTGACCAGCACGCTGGTGGGGTAAAACGTGGCAAGCTCAGGCGTTATTGAAGGCCAGCCCAGCGTGGAAAACGGCCATAGGGCCGAGGAGAACCAAGTATCCAGCACATCGTTGTCTTGGCTTAACACGGTGTCGGCAGGCAGGTTGAATTTACTGCGCGCCTCCGCTTCATCGCGTGCCACATACACCTTGCCTGCGTCGTCATACCACGCCGGAATGCGGTGTCCCCACCAGATTTGGCGGCTAATGCACCAGTCTTGAATGTTGTTTAGCCACTGAAAATAGGTGTTTTCCCAGTTTTGCGGCACGAATTTGACGCGGCCATCATGCACACAAGCCAACGCAGGCTCAGTAATCGCTTTTTTGCCACCAGGGCGACCATCGGCCTGCACGTCGCGGGTCAAGTCCACAAACCACTGGTCGGTCAACATCGGCTCGATGACGCTGCCTGTACGATCGCCACGCGGCACCATTAACTTGTGCGGTTTAATTTCACCGAGCAAGCCCTGCTCTTTGAGGTCATGCACAATCACATCGCGCGCCTCAAAGCGGTCTAGCCCACGATATTTTTCCGGGCTGTTGTCGTTGATGTGCGCATCTTTGGTGAGTACGCAAATCATCGGCAAAGCGTGGCGCTGACCAATCGCATAGTCATTGAAATCATGCGCCGGGGTGATTTTTACGCAGCCGGTGCCAAAAGCCATATCGACGTAATCGTCCGCAATGATCGGAATCTCGCGCCCGACCAGCGGCAGGGTAATCGTCTTGCCAATCAGGTGCTTATAGCGTTCATCTTCAGGATTGACCGCCACAGCGGTGTCGCCCAGCATGGTCTCTGGGCGGGTGGTCGCCACGGTTAAATGCCCAGAACCGTCTGTGAGTGGATAGTGGAAATGCCACATCGAGCCATTTTCTTCTTCGCTCAATACTTCCAAATCCGACACCGCTGTGTGCAGCACGGGGTCCCAATTCACCAAGCGTTTACCGCGATAAATCAGGCCATCGTCATACAGGCGCACGAAGGTTTCTTTCACCGCAGCGGATAGCCCTTCATCCATAGTGAAACGCTCACGCGACCAGTCGCAGGATGCGCCGAGGCGACGCATCTGGCGGGTAATCGTGCCGCCAGATTCGGCTTTCCATTCCCAAACCTTGTCGGTAAAGGCCTCGCGTCCTAGGTCATGCCGCGTCTTGCCTTGCGCGGCAAGCTGGCGCTCCACCACCATTTGCGTGGCGATTCCGGCATGATCGGTACCCGGTTGCCACAGCGTTTGCTCGCCTTTCATGCGATGGTAGCGGGTCAGCGCATCCATAATCGTGTCCTGAAACGCATGTCCCATGTGCAGGCTGCCAGTCACATTCGGCGGCGGCAACATAATGCAATACGCCGGCTCATCGGCTTCAAGCTTCGGTGCAAAATGCTGCGCCTGTTCCCAAATGGCGTACCAACGGGATTCAATCGCTTGGGGTTCGTAAGTCTTTTCCATGATGTTATATGTTAAGTAGTGTTAAAGATGGGGCATTATAGCGGGATGTTGCGGCGGGTCGGCGTAACAGTTCATTTCCTACTGACATCTCACGCATGTTTTCTTCCTTAAAAAAATTTATCCCCTTCATTATTGTTGCCATCCTCGCCATAGTCGTCGAATGGGCATTCGGCTGGGCGCGTTTGCTTAGCCCGTGGGCGGCGATTTCTGGGGCTGGCTTGGCGTTGGCCATCGGTTTGATGTTGGCGAGCTACATGCTGCGCGCTTGGCGGGTGGCGGATCATTTTGCGATTCGCGGGCATTTCGGCACGGTGTTGTCGCTTAATTTGCAGCACAATCTCTGGAACAATCTGTTGCCGATGCGGGCCGGGGAGTTGAGTTTTCCGCTTCTTATGCGGCAAAAATTCGGCACTGATCCGGCGTATGCTTTGGCGGGCTTGTTTTGGATTCGGCTCATTGATGCGCAAGTTTTGGCGGCGTTGGCTTTGGGTAGTTTATTGTGGCTGGCCAAGATTGAGCTGCTGGCTTTGTTGCTGGTGCTTGTTGCGCTGTTTGCGCCGTTTGTGTTTTGGGCTTTGCGTCACAAATTAAGCGCGCGGGTGGCATCCATGCGTGCGGGTAAGCTGCACACGCTGTTCGACAAGGCTTTGACGGGCTTGCCGCGTGATAGGGCACATTTTGCGCGTGGCGTGTTACTTACTTGGGCGAATTGGTTGGTCAAACTCGCGGCGCTGGCGTGGGTTTTGCGCCAGTTTGCGCCGATGACGTGGACGGCTGCGGGTTTGGGTGTGTTGGGAGGGGAGGTGACTTCGGTATTGCCGATTCATGCGCCGGGCGGCTTTGGCACTTACGAGGCGGGCATGTTGGCGGCTTTGTTGCCGCAAGGCTTGAATCTTGAATTGGCGAGCATGGCGGCAATCAATACACATTTGTTTTTGCTGGGTACGAGTTTGGTGTTCGGGCTGTTGGCGATGCTTGCTGGGGATAAATCGGCTACCATGCGGCATTGATTTTTGCAGAAGAGCGTTTTAGCTCCCTCCCCCTTGACGGGGGAGGGCTGGGGAGAGGGTGGTGATGCACGCAATACCTGTGCCATGTGCAGGGCTGCAGACCCCCTCTCCCCAACCCTCTCCCACAAGGGGAGAGGGGGCTAAAACCACGTAATACGCAGGCTTTGAACTTCTGCTCCCTCTGTGGCTTAAAACGTAAGAAAACACCATGACCGATCACCGCCTATCTCTTGTTATTCCTATGTACAACGAACAGGACAATGTTCTGCCCATGCTGGCGCGGGTGCATGAAGTCTTGAACGATTACCCAATGCCTTGGGAGGTGTTGCTGGTCAATGACGGCAGTTCGGATGCGACGGCCGCGACCATGCGCGAGGGGCAAGCCCAATACGGCGAGCATGTGCGCGTGGTCGAATTACGGCGCAATTTTGGCCAAACGGCGGCGATGCAGGCGGGGATTGATCTGGCGCGTGGCGATGTGATTGCCACCTTGGACGGCGATTTGCAAAACGACCCGATTGACATTCCGCGCATGGTCAATCGCCTGCTGGATGAAGATTTAGATTTGGTCTCTGGCTGGCGCAAAAACCGTCAGGATGCGGTGATTATGCGCAAAATTCCCTCGCGTATTGCTAATAAGTTGATTCGCAAAATTACCGGCGTGGCGCTGCATGATTATGGTTGCAGCCTGAAAGTGTTCCGTGCCGAGGTGGTGAAAAGCATCCGTTTGTACGGCGAGATGCACCGCTTTATCCCGGCTTGGCTTGCGACTTATACCGCGCCGAATCGGATTGCTGAAGAAGTGGTGGCGCATCATCCACGCACGCACGGGGTGTCGAAATATGGTATTTCGCGCACCTTCCGCGTGATTATCGACTTGCTGGTGGTGTTCTTTTTTATGCGCTTTTCGGCGCGACCGGGGCATTTTTTCGGCATGGTGGGCCTAGGCTTAGGCGGCGCGGGTGGCTTGATTATGAGCTATCTGTTGGTGCTAAAAATCTTGGGTGAGGACATCGGCACGCGCCCGTTGTTTATGACTTCGATTTTGCTGATTCTGGTGGGGGTACAAATGCTGACCACTGGCGTGTTGGCCGAAATGGTCTCGCGGGTGTATTTCGAATCGCAAGAGCGCAAAAGCTACATTGTGCGCAATAAAGATGCCACGCCTAAAAGTGATGATGTGGCATGGAAAAACAGTTAACTTCTATGTCCAATTTGTTAAGGGCTGATTCGATTTTTGCCGATGCCGCTGCGCGGCGTACCTATTGGTTGATTGCCGCGTGTTTTGCTGGGCTTTTAGCGGTGGCGTGGCCTGCGGGCAATAATGTGGGTGCGTTTTTTGCGCTCAATGGCTTGGGTGCGACGCTTGGGTTAGACCAATCCGCGCTTTGGATTGGCTTTTGGTCGGGTTTAACCCTGCTCGCCGATACCCTGCCTGCGGTGGTTTTGTTATTGCCTTTTGTTTGGCGTAAGCCTGAACTGGTGTGGCTTGCGGTATTGGCGGGGGTTGTCGCCACCTTGGTGGTGCATGACATCAAGCCTGCAATGAATCTTATGCGTCCTGCTGGGGTGTACCCAGAAAGTGTGTTGCACATTATGGGTCACACCTTGACCAGCAAAGCCTTTCCATCAGGCCATGCGACCACGGCCTTGGTCACGGCGGGGGTGTTTGCTTTGGGGTTGCGTTTGCCTTGGTGGGGCTTGCTGATTGCTGCCGCGTTAGGCTCAATCTTTGCGCTATCCCGCATTATGGTCGGGGCACATTGGCCGCAGGATATTTTGGCGGGCGCGCTGATTGGCTGGTTGGCGGCGGGGCTTGGAATGCGTCTGATTCGTTGCTTCCCGCTGAATCTGCGCTGGGGGCGGCCTATTTTGGCGCTGATTTTGATTGTTGTCGCAGTACAAACTGCAAGTTTTGATGGTGGTTATCCTGAAGGACGTTGGGTAGTGATTCCGCTATTGCTGTGGGCGGTTTTGGGGAGTGCGTGGGTGCTGTGGAGCGTGTGGCGCAAGAAAAGCAGTAAAACGTCTTTGTAGCCTGAGTGCCAATCCCAAGCAGGGCACGGCTGTTCCCGGATTCCCGCTGCGCTTCATCCAGGCCACATTGGTGGATTTTGTATAGTGGGAGAGTGCTTTTTATCCAAAAATCTCATAAGCAATGAGGGCCACAATCACGCTTAAGAGACCCAATAAAATCAATGTCCACGTTTGGTTGCGGGCGATTTGCTGGCGCAGGGTTTGAAGCTCAGCGGTCTGGCGTTCAATCAGCGCGTTTTGTTGGCTGGTGGCAACTAGGGCTTCGTGGGTGAGGCGTGGCAGTTCGGGCAATAAGGCCAGTACACGCGGTAGTTCGTGGCGCAGGGTTTTGAGGGCGGCGCGGGGGCCGACGCGTTCGATCATCCAGCGTTCGATAAAGGGTTTGGCGGTGGACCATAAATCTAAATCGGGATAAAGCTGGCGGCCTATGCCTTCGATGTTGAGTAGGGTTTTTTGTAGCAGCACGAGTTGCGGTTGCACTTCCATGTTAAAGCGGCGTGCGGTTTGGAAAAGGCGCAGCAGAAATTGACCGAAGGATAAATCGCGTAGGGGGCGGTGGAAAATCGGTTCGCTCACGGTGCGGATGGCGGCTTCAAATTCGTTGACGCGGGTGTCGGCGGGCACCCAGCCGGATTCGATGTGCAGTTCGGCAACGCGGCGGTAGTCGCGGTTAAAAAAAGCGTGGAAGTTTTCGGCTAGATAGCGTTGGTCTTCGTTAGTCAGGCTGCCCATAATGCCGAAGTCGATGGCGATATAGCGCGGAGTGTCGGGGGTGTCGCGGGAGACAAAGACATTGCCGGGGTGCATGTCGGCGTGGAAGAAGTTGTCGTTAAACACTTGGGTAAAAAATACCTCAACACCGCGTTCGGCGAGGGCTTTCATGTTGATATTAGCGGCTTTAAGTCCTTCGATGTCGCTGATTTGAATGCCATAAATGCGTTCTTGCACCATGACGTTGGTGCGGCTGTAGTTCCAGTCAATGGCCGGAACGTAGAGCATGTTGGAGTCTTTGAAGTTGCGTGCAAGCAGGCTGCCGTTGGCGGCTTCGCGGATTAAGTCGAGTTCGTCGTGGATGGTGCGGTCGAACTCGCTCACCACATCTTGCGGGCGCAGACGGCGGGCATCACGCGAGGATTTTTCTAGCAAGTAGGCCAGCGTGTGCATGATTTCTAGGTCGCGTTCAATCATCGGCAGGATGTTGGGGCGCACGACTTTGACCACCACGTCGCGTCCATCGTGCAAACGTGCGGGGTGAACTTGGGCGATGGAAGCGGAGGCGAGCGGCGTGGTGTCGAATTCTAGGAATAATTCGCTCACTGGTTTGCCGAGGGCTTTTTCAATAAGTGCGCGGGCTTGGTCGCTGGGAAACGGCGGCACACGATCTTGCAGCTTGGCGAGTTCGTCGGCAATGTCTTCGGGCAGGATGTCGCGGCGGGTGGAGAGTGCCTGGCCAAATTTAATGAAAATGGGTCCGAGTTCTTCGAGCGCAAGGCGGATGCGTTCACCGCGTGGGCGGCGTTGGGTGTGGCCGAGCAGTCGCCATGGGGAGAGTTTCATTAAAAAGCGTGCGGGCTTGAACCAGGGAATGGCAAAGAGCAATTCGTCGAGGCCGTGGCGCATCAAGACCCATTGAATGGTGAATAGACGCAGGATTTGGCGCGGGTGAATCATGGTTGTTTCCCTGCTTGCGCCGCTTCGAGTGCGCTTAGGCGTGTGTCCAACGCGGCAATACGGTTTTGCAGTGGGTCGATGGCATCCATCCACGCTTCAAGTTCGGCTTGGCGCGGTGCGACGTTGATTTCATCGTGCAAATAGTCGGCTTTGTTGAGGGTGTGGTGCTGCAAGGCTCGCGCAATTTCGGCGCGTGCGCTTTGCCACACGCGGCCGATTTGATGCGCGAGGAGGCCACCGATTTTGGGGGCAAGCGCGCGTTCAAGGTCGGGATTCAAGCCGGAAAGCAGACGGGCGGCACGCAGGCTTACGTGGCTATCGCCCAATAGCTCAAGGTCGCCGTGCATTAAATCGCCGCGCATTTTGGCGCGGATAAAGCCTAAAGCGGAGGCGCGAAGTGTGGCATCGGGGGTGTCAATGCCGGAGTCGGCGATAATAATAGTCTTGCTTTGCGGCAAAATGTCGAAGCTAAACAAGCCTTTGAGTTCAATGCGCAGGCGTTTGCCTTGGAGCGCGGCGACGTTTGCTTGGGCTTCAGGGTCGGCAGATAAAGCGGCGTTGAAGGCTTTTTCTAAGCCCAAAAAGGCGAGTTCACGCAGTTCAGGGGTCATGCTTTGAAGCCCCAGTGCAGGGCGACGATGCCATCACTCATATTGAGGTAGTCGCATTGCATAAAGCCTGCCTGCTGCATCATCTCAAGCAGGGTGTCTTGATCGGGGTGCATACGGATGGATTCGGCGAGATATTGGTAGCTCGCTTCGTCTTTGGCGACGAGTTTGCCCATCAGCGGCAGGGCTTTGAAGGAGTACACATCGTAAATTTTCTGCGTAAGCTCGTGTTGGGGCTTGGAAAACTCCAGTACCAAGGCGCGACCACCGGGTTTGAGCACGCGCAGCATTTCGCGCAAGGCGAGTGCTTTGTCGGTGACGTTGCGTAGGCCAAAGCTGATGGTGGCGGTGTCAAAGGTGTTATCGGCAAAGGGAATGCTTTCGGCATTGACTAAAGCAGTTTGTGCCTCGATGCCTGCGCCGTCGTTGATGAGACGATCGCGCCCACGGGTGAGCATCTCTTGGTTGATGTCGGAGAGCACCACCAGCCCCGTGCGCCCGACTTGTTGCAACATGCCGCTGGATAAATCGCCCGTGCCGCCAGCAAGGTCTAGGGCGCGCATTCCGGGGCGTAGGCCAGTGCGTGAGAGCGTGATGCGTTTCCATAAACGATGAATGCCGAAAGACATTAAATCGTTCATCACATCATATTTACCCGCGACCGAGTCGAACACGCCGCGCACCAGCTTGGCTTTGTCGGTGAGCGGGACTTGGCGGTAGCCAAAATGGGTGGTGTCGTGCGGTTCGGTGGTGTTCATGCGGTTTCTCGTGTCATGCCTGCGGCTGTGAGGCGCTCAAAGTAGTTTTGTAGCCCGGGTGACAACCCGGGGACGATCGCGCAACGGGCACAACCCACCCCGGATTCTCGCTGCGCTTCATCCGGGCTACAGTCATTGCTAAAAAGGTAAAGCTACATCGTTTATTCGCTCTTATTCAATCCGCTCGGCCAGCACGCGCAACGCCAAGGCCTCGGCATTGTTAATGGCTTCGCGCAGGTTGTCGCCGTAGCACAAAACACCGGGAAGGCTGGGAATTTCGGCAATCCAGCGTCCGTCGTCTTCTTGTTCATGTTCGATGTAGAAGTTCATGTTGATTCCCTACTTAAACCATTTGCCGCAAGGCGCTCAAGGTAGCGCGCCCAGTTTTTGGCGTAGTTAAGGCCTAAAGAATATAAAAAATCCCAGTCAAAGAGGCCGCTGTCGTGACCATCGTCAAAAACGAGTTTTACGGCGTATTGGCCGACGGGTTCGATAGCAATGATGTTGACGTTTTCCTTGCCCACAATCAACAGCGGTTCGGGCAGACCGTGCCCGCGCACTTCGGCAGACGGCGAGAAGACGCGCAGGTATTCGCAAGGCAAGCTAAATACCTTGCCATCATCAAAATGAAGCTCAAGCATGCGGCTTTGCTGATGCAGGCTGATGTCTGTGGGGCGGTGTTTGGACATGGTTTAGCCGGTGTTTCTCATGCCCGCAGCAATCGCATTGATGGAGCGCAAGAGGGGCACAAGCCACATTTCACGCTCGGCATCGCTTAAGTTCTCGTCGCGGTAGCGTTTGAGCAGGGTGATTTGGATATGGTTAAGCGGGTCAAGATAGGGGTTACGGCGCAGCATGGATGTGCCAAGGACGGGGTCGATTTCGACTAAATCGCTCACGCCGGATACGCGCAGCACTTCGTTTAACGTCGTGGCGTATTCCTTGGAAATCATGCCGTAAACTTCTTCTGCCACGGCGCGATCTTTCACTAACTCGGCGTATTCGCGTGCGATATTCATTTCGCCCTTGGTGAGCGACATTTGCGTGTTGCGGAGCAGGCTGTGGAAGAACGGCCATTCGTTGAACATGCTGTGCAGGCAACTTAAGTCGTCGGGGTGTTTGGCTTGCCATTGTTGCAGGGCGCTGCCAATCCCATACCACGCGGGCAGGGTGTGGCGGGATTGCGCCCAGCCAAACACCCAAGCAATCGCACGCACCGAGTATTTGGAAATATCGCCTTGTTTGCGGTGCGAAGGCCGTGAGCCGATGTTCATTAGGCCGATTTCGCGTACTGGTGTGGCTTCGTAAAAATAAGGAATAAAGCCTGGCGTGTTATCGGTCAGTTGGCGGTAATTCTGTTCGCCAATCTGGGCAATTTCGGCCATGGCGTGTTCAAACCTTGGATCGGGGCGTGGCACGTCCATGACGCGGTGGCGGGTGGCTTTCATCAAGCCAGTTGCGCCCATGACCAGTTCATACACGGCGGTTTCGGTATTGCTGTATTTGGAGGATAAAACTTCGCCTTGTTCGGTGAATTTGATTTGACCCAACACGGTGCCGATAGGGAGCGAGAGCATGGATTCATGCGTGGGGCCGCCGCCGCGTGCCACGGTGCCGCCGCGTCCGTGGAACAGGCGGAATTCCACGCCGCGCTGCTTGGTGAGTTCCAGTACCTTGAGCTGCGCTTGGTACAGATTCCACACCGAGGCCAGTACGCCGCCGTCTTTGCATGAGTCGGAATAACCCAGCATGACTTCCTGCATATTGCCCGATACGGCGAGCAATTCACGATACACCGGGTTGTCGAGCAACAGGGTGAGCACTTCTTCGATGTGTTCAAGGTCTTCGATGGTTTCAAACAGCGGCGAAATTTTGAGATTGCAGTACGGCTGGCCTTTAGCATCAAAACCCGCGAGACCGCTACGATGAGCAAGATACAGCACTTCCATCACGTGGCTTGCGGTGTGGGTCATGGAGATGACATACGCGCCGAACGCATCGGGGCTGACGTTACGCCGCATACGGCACATAACTTCGAAAACTTGCATGGTTTGCAGGGTTTCGGGCGTTAAATCGCTGGCATTAATGCGCTCGCCCCATGCACTGTTAATGCGCAGGCAAGTATTGCCTTGGGTGGTATCGGGGCGAGGCGTGGGGCGCTGGATGCGTTCAGCGAGTATTTGAATACGCTGTTCTTCGGAATGATTTAAGTAGTTCAAGCCGGGTTCAATATGCTCAAGAATCTCGGCCACGGCATCGGTATGACGGGTGGATTCTTGGCGAATGTCCAGTTGGAACAAATGGAAACCGAAGGTTTCAGCCAAGCGAATTAAATCTTTTAAGTCGGCATTGGCAAGGAGATCGTCATTGTTTTCCAGCAAAGAATCACGAATGCGATACAAGTCACTGATAAATTCGTGTGCATTGGTATAGGCTTCAAGAGGCAGTTCGCCGGTGTGGTCAAGTTGCAACTTGCGTACATAGGCTAAATTTAAGCCCAAGCGGTATTGCATGATGCGCAGCTTGCTGCGGTAGGGTTCGTCTTCAAAATGCTCGTCGCCTTCTGAACCAAAGACCGCATCAATAAAGCGTTGATCGTTCTCCAAGGCTAATTGGCGGATGCAGATATTTGGGGATAGGGTAATGGAGTGGGTGAGGGTGCGCCCAAGGGCATAGGTGCGCTGAATGTATTCATCCAGAATCATTTCCGCCGCCATGCCAATGGCATTTTCAGTGGTTTCTGGGGTGACATACGGATTGCCGTCTCGATCCCCGCCTATCCATGAACCAAAGCGCAGGAAGCTTGGCACTTTGATTGGTTGAGCCAAACCGCCTCCAAAATTGGTGTCAACGGCTTTTTCAAGATAGCGATACACGGTGGGTACGGCGTCAAAAATGCTCTGGCGGAAGTAGTACAAGCCTTGGCGGATTTCATCTTCGACCTTGGGGCGCACGCTGCGCACTTCGTTGGTTTTCCAAAGTGCGAGGATGTGCATTTTGATGGCGGTTTCAATCTCTTTGCGTTCATTGTCGCCCACTTCGGGGCGATCAAGCTGACTGGACAGCAAGTACACGCGGCGCTGTTGATCCATGACCGTGCGGCGCTTGGCTTCGGTGGGGTGGGCGGTAAAAACGGGAATGTATTGCAGGTGGTTGAGCAGTTCTTGCAACTGCTCGGCACTCATGCCTTCTTTACTAAAGCCGCGCAAGGTGTCGTGGAACGAGCCATTCCACAAATCCAAGCCTCGTCGCACCATGCTGCGGCGTTGTTGGTGCATGAGTTCTTCTTCGGCGATGTTGACCAGACTGAAGTACAGACTAAAGGCACGCACGACTTGGCTGAGCTTGTCTGCGGGTAAATCGTTGATGAGATTCATCAGGCGTGCATGTTGGCGCGTGCTGATTTCTTTGCGCTGGCGTTGGCGAATAAAGCCTTTGCGCAAGGCTTCAACCACGGTGTAAACCTCTTCACCGGCATGTTCCCATACCACTTCGCCAAGTAGCTGGCCGAAAAGTTTGACGCGCGCGCGCAGGGCGGTGTCGTTACGGGTCAAGCGGGTTTGGCGTGTGGTCATTGATTGGGCTTCCGTGGTCAAGGTCTTGAACAAATATGCAAGAACGCAACACAAAAATAGCGTAAAGCGGTTCTTAGCATCTATTTAGCTTCATAAAACGCGGGCATTATAGCGTCATTGGCGCGCGCATCGCGGCATAGGTTTTGTTTCATCAATCTTTGTGAGGGTTTGCACATGCGTATCGGTATCTATGGTTTGGGTCGAATGGGTGGAAACATGGTACGCCGCTTGGTGCGCGCAGGGGTTGAGGTGGTGGGCTATAACCGAAGCGCCGCGCCGGTGGACGAACTGAAGGATGAGGGTGCAGGTTTTGTGCCAGCGTATCGCTTGGATGAGTTTATTAAACAATTACCCGCGCCGCGCATTGTGTGGCTGATGTTGCCTGCTGGAGCGGCGACTGAGGCGGCGATGGATGCGGTTCTGCCTTTGATGAGCGAGGGTGATTTGCTGGTCAACGGCGCGAACGATTTTTATCAGAATGCGGCTCGCCACGGCGAGCGTGCGGCGGCTTATGGCGTGCGTTTTATGGATGTGGGCGTGTCCGGCGGGGTTTGGGGCTTAAAGAACGGCTATTGTGTGATGGCGGGTGGCGCAGATGACGATGCTGCACGCTTAACGCCTATTCTCAAAGCGCTTGCACCGTCCATGAGCACCGGTTGGGCGCATGTCGGCCCCTTGGGTGCGGGGCATTTTACCAAAATGGTTCACAACGGCATTGAATACGGCATGATGCAGGCCTTGGCCGAGGGCTTGGCGGTGATGAAGGCGAAAACGCCATTTGCGCTGGATTTGGCGCAAATTTCCGAGCTGTGGCGGCATGGTTCGGTGGTGCAAAGCTGGCTGCTTGATTTGACCGCCGAGGCTTTGGCGCAGGATCAGCATCTTGAGGGTGTTGCGCCCGTGGTCGCTGATTCGGGCGAGGGTCGCTGGACGGCAAAAGAGGCGATTGATTTGGGTGTGGCGGCACCAGTGATGACGCTGGCCTTGCAAATGCGCTTTGCCAGTCAGGGCAATGCGGATTATGGCAACAAGGCGCTTGCCATGATGCGTAAAGGTTTTGGCGGTCATACGATTACTCAGACTATTCCCCAGGCACAAGCGGAGTAAACCCTATGTCTCCCGTGAGTTCGAACAGAGATGCGGTTTTCGGCAGCGTGAATACCTCGCCTGTCCAATGCGGTTTTGTGATTTTTGGCGCGACCGGCAATCTTGCGGCGCAAAAGCTTTTGCCGTCGCTGTATAACCTCGATCGGCATGATCGCCTCGATAAGGGCGTGTTGGTGTTTGGCTTTGGGCGGCGCGAGTGGACGGATGAAGACTGGCGCGGCTATGTGGATGGCGTGTTGCGTGAGCGCATGGGAACGGCGCTGGATGATGCGGTGTTGCAGCGTTTTTTGGCGCGACAACGCTTTGTTAAAGGCGACTTAGAAACGCCCGAGGACTACCAAGAGCTTGGCGCGCGCGTGTCGGAAAATGGCATGAGCATGAACCTGCTGTTTTATCTCGCCATTGCGCCGGATCAGTATGCAGTGGTGGCGGAGCAACTTGCGGCGGCAGAACTCAATGATGAGTTTGACGGCTGGCGGCGTTTGGTGGTGGAAAAGCCGTTTGGCTATGACCTAGAAAGTGCCAAGCTGCTGGATGCGCGCCTGCATCGCCATTTTGATGAAAAGCAGATTTTCCGCATCGACCATTACTTAGGTAAATCGACAGTGCAGAACATTTTGGTTTTTCGTTTTGCCAATTTGTTGCTCGAACCGCTGTGGAATCGCAATTACATCGACCATGTGCAAATTTCGCACGCCGAAGACAAGGGCATTGGCCGCCGTGCGGGTTATTACGATCAGGCCGGTGCGCTGCGCGACATGATTCAAAGTCATCTGCTGCAAATGCTCACCCTGGTGGCGATGGAGCCGCCGCCGATTCTCGATGCGGAAGCGCTGCGTGATGAAAAAGTCAAAGTGCTGCGCTCGATTCGCCCGATTCCGCCGCGTGCGGTGCATGCCCACGCCTTCCGTGCGCAATACACGCGGGGCAAAGTGAATGGCAAAAGCGTGCCGGGCTATCTGGAAGAAGAGGGCGTTGACCCGCACAGCACCACCGAGACTTACGCCGCATTGAAGTTGTACATCGACAACTGGCGCTGGCGCGGCGTGCCGTTCTACATTCGCACCGGCAAGCGTTTGCCGGAGGGGATGTCGATGGTCAGTATTCGTTTCCGTCACCCGCCGCAACAGCTTTTCCGTGAAACACCGATCGAACAGCTTGAGCCGAACTGGTTATTGCTTGGCATTCAGCCCTGCGAAAGCCTGCGTTTGGAAGTGCAAACCAAGCGCGAAGGCTTGGAGCTGCGCACCACCACGACCCAGCTTGATGCGACCTATTGCGAAAATGAAGCCACTCGCCTTGGGGCGTATGAGGCGTTGTTGCTTGATGTCATTCACGGCGATCAGTCGTTGTTTTTGCGTTACGACGAAGTGGAATGGGCGTGGCGCGCGGTCGATCCGGTGCTCAAACTTTGGGCGCAGGAGCGCGACTTTATCCACACCTACCCCGCAGGAAGTTGGGGGCCGGACGAGGCCAGCCGCCTGTTCGACAAAGAAGATCATGTCTGGCGTAATGCGTTGTAACCGTTTTTTTAGCCACAGAGGACACAGAGAGCACAGAGAGAGACACTGGGGTAGCTAAAAACCGTCTTTGCGAGGAGCGAAGCGACGTGGCAATCCAAAAGAGACTCGACAAAACTACGCGTTATGGATTGCTTCGCTGCGCTCGCAAAGACGATATTCAGGTTTTTATAAGCTCCCTGGGTATTTCACAATTTCTCTCGGTGAACTCTGTGGCTGAATATATTTTATTGAATTGTTTAACCCCTATACCCATTGCCCCGAGGACATCTTAATGCCAACCCCGCTGACCCAACTTCCCGCATGGAAAGCGCTGCGTGCGCACCACAATGAATTTTCTAGCGTGCATATGCGTGATTTATTCGCGGATGATCCCAAGCGCTTTGAAAATTTTAGTTTGCGTGCGGGCGAGTTGTTTTTGGATTACTCCAAGCAGCGGGTGAATCGCCAGACCATGCAGCTTTTGTTGCAACTGGCGCGTGAAGCCGAAGTGGAAAGCTGGCGCACAAAAATGTTCAGCGGCCAGAAAATCAACTTCACTGAAGATCGTGCCGTGTTGCATATCGCCTTGCGCAACCGCAGCAACAGCCCGATTTTTGTTGATGGCGAAGATGTCATGCCGCTGATCAATGGCGTGCTTGCGCGCATGAAGGCATTCTCCAAAGCGGTGCGTAGCGGTGAATGGCTCGGCTACAGCGGCAAGGCGATTACCGATGTGGTGAATATCGGTGTCGGCGGCTCGGATCTTGGGCCGAAAATGGTGTGCGAAG
Source organism: Halothiobacillaceae bacterium (assembly GCA_050178405.1). Taxonomy (GTDB): domain Bacteria; phylum Pseudomonadota; class Gammaproteobacteria; order Halothiobacillales; family Halothiobacillaceae; genus Thiofaba. Next base: position 10,728 of record JBFXGB010000002.1, on the reverse strand, counting down.
CGCTCGCATCCTATGCGCGACCGGATTTGCGTGCGCATTTTGTCTCCAACGTTGCGCCGTCGGATATCAGCAGCACGCTCAAGCAGCTCAACCCGGAAACTACGCTATTCATTGTGGCTTCTAAAACCTTCACCACGCAGGAAACGATGGCCAATGCCCATGCCGCGCGCGCGTGGCTTTTGCAAGCGGCAAACGATGAGGCGCATATCGCCAAGCATTTTGCTGCGGTGTCCACCAATCTTGAATTGGTCAGACGTTTTGGCATTGCGCCGGAAAACATGTTCGAGTTCTGGGATTGGGTCGGCGGGCGCTATTCGCTATGGTCGTCGATTGGTTTGTCGATTGCGGTACATGTCGGCTTTGAACATTTCGAGAAGATGCTTGAAGGCGCGTATGCCATGGATCGGCATTTTGCCGAGGCGCCGTTGGAACACAACATGCCGGTGATTATGGCGCTGCTTGGCGTGTGGTACGCCAACTTTTTTGGCGCAGAAACCCACGCCGTTCTGCCGTATGGCACGCGCCTGCGCTCCCTGCCGGCTTATTTGCAGCAAGCCGATATGGAAAGCAACGGCAAATCCATCAATCGCGATGGCGACACGGTGAATTACAGCACCGGCACGATTTTATGGGGCGGGCATGGCACCAACGGACAACATGCTTTTTACCAGCTCATCCACCAAGGCACGCGCCTGATTCCTTGCGATTTTATTGCCGCCGCTAACACGCATAATCCCTTGGGGCAGCAGCACGCCATGCTCCTCGCCAACCTTTTGGCACAAAGCCGCGCCCTGATGTGGGGGCGCGATTTAAGCGAAGTGGAAGCCGAAATGCGCGCGAAGGGTATGGATGAAAATGAGATTGCAAAACTCGCGCCCCACCGCGTTTTCGAGGGTAACAAGCCCAGCAGCACCATCGTCATGCGTGACCATACGCCCTACACCTTAGGGATGCTGATTGCGCTTTATGAGCACAAAATTTTTGTGCAAAGCATTATTTGGCGTATCAACGCCTTCGATCAATGGGGCGTGGAATTAGGCAAACAAATGGCAAGCGACATCTTGCCACGCTTGGGCGAAAGCCAAGCCGCCAGCCAATACGATGCCTCTACTAATGGCCTGATTGAGCTGGTTAAAAGTCTGATGCACAACTAGGAGACTGATTTGTGAGCGAAAAATCAGAGATTCGTGTTTTATTTGTCTGCATGGGCAACATCTGCCGTTCACCCACCGCCGAAGGTGTGTTTATGCGCAAGGTGCATGAGGCGGGTCTAAGTGAGCGCATCCGCATCGACTCGGCAGGCACTCACGCTTATCACATTGGCAATCCGCCGGACGAGCGAACGCAACGCTCGGCCTTGCGCCGTGGCTATGATTTATCGTCTTTGCGTGCGCGTAAAGTCGAGGCGCAAGATTTTATGCACTTTGACTACATTTTGGCGATGGATGCGGACAATTTGGCGATTTTGCAGCAACTGCGTGCGTCACTTGCGGCCGAGAATGTGCGCGCGCATCTTGGTTTGATGATGGATTTTGCCGACGCAAAGGCGAGTCATCCGCATGAAGTTCCCGACCCGTATTACGGCGGTGAGGCAGGTTTTGAGCGTGTGCTGGATATGATTGAAGCAGCAAGTGAAGGTCTGTTGGAGCGCATCCACCTTGCCGCTCTTGATTGATGCGGCTTTGTCTTATCCGCCCCACAAAAACTTCGCCAAGGGCTGAAAAACTAGCTTCTGCGTAAGTCCTGTACGATTTTTTTTGCGCATAGTGAGAACCTAGGATGAAAAAAGCAGTGCACAGCTATTTTTCTCACAGCGCTAATCGAGTCGGGCAATGGCACCGCCTGTTGACTCATTTATCCGCAGTATCTCAACTTGCCGAGCAGTTCAGCGTGTCGATGCCATGGCGAGATGAAGCAAAATTAGCTGGATTACTGCATGACTTAGGTAAATTTGGCGATTTGTTTCAGGCACGGCTTCGGGGCGAAGCGTCCGGATTGGATCATTGGTCGGCGGGGGCTTGGGTTGCACTGGAGAGCCAATGCGCTGCTGCCGCACTTGCGATTCAGGGGCATCACATCGGCTTGCAATCTCTAGCATCCAATGACTTGAAGCGGCTGAACCCCAAATACTTGACTGAGCACTCACCGACGCTACGCCGCACGGCTCCAGATATTCAAACGCTGAAAAGCCGCTTTGCCGATGAGGGTTTGAAAATACCCGGCGTGCGACAGTCGGTATTGGGCAATACGCTTGTGCGCACTGTGGCCTCGATGCTGGATGTTCGTATGTTGTTTTCTGCTTTGGTCGATGCCGATTATTTAGACACCGAAGCGCATTTTGAAGGCGATACTACAGGCAAGCGTTACCGCCCATCTGGGCTCAAGCTGGATGCCGCCGCCGCCCTGCAGCGGGTGCTTGCAGCCATCGAACAAACCCAAGCGAAGACTTTAGCCTCCAACACAGTGCAAGATGTCCGCCGTCATCTGCTTAAAGCCTGTTTGCACGGCGCGGAACAGGATACGGGGTTATTCACGCTTACAGCCCCTACAGGCAGCGGAAAAACACTTGCCATGCTCGCGTTCGCTCTGTCTCACGCAGTCAAACACAAGCTTGAACGGGTGGTTTTGGTCATTCCTTATCTAACAATTACCGAACAAACAGCCCGTGTTTATCGTGGCATTTTTGCGCCCGTGTTTGGAGAGGATTTTGTGCTTGAACACCACTCCATGGCGGGCGTGGGAAAGGAAAATTCCCAGCAAGACAATGAGGGCGCTGCAGGTCAGCCCAGTTACGCTGAACGCCGTCGCCGTCTGTTGGCAGAAAACTGGGATGCGCCGATTATCGTGACCACCAGTGTGCAACTGCTTGAATCTTTGTTCTCCAACCGCCCATCGGCCTGCCGCAAGCTGCACCGCTTGCAACGCTCGGTCATCCTGTTCGATGAGGCGCAGACGCTGCCCGTGCATCTGGCGGTACCGACCCTTGCCGCACTATCGCATGTCGCGGCCTGTTACCGGTCGAGTGTCGTGTTTGCCACGGCCACCCAGCCTGCCTTTACGCATCTTCATCAAGCGGTTCTGGACGAAAAAGCGCCCGGCTGGCAGCCACGTGAGATTGTCCCCGACCCTGCGGCCTTATTCGCGCCCATGAAGCGCGTGGCATTCGAATGGGACAACCCGAATACCTCAGTGAGTTGGGATGAACTTGCCGGACAGCTCACCGATGTGCCGCAAGTCTTGTGTATCGTGAATCTCAAGCGCCATGCCAAGCGTTTGTGGGAAACGCTGAATCACCCGGATACGTTGCACCTCTCGACCAATCTTTGTGCAGCGCACCGAGACCAAGTGCTGCAAACCGTGCGTGAACGGCTGGCGGCCAAGTTGCCGGTGCGCTTGGTTGCTACGCAGTGCGTCGAAGCTGGCGTGGATTTGGATTTCCCCACGGTGCTGCGCGCTTGGGGGCCGCTGGATGCGATTATTCAGGCCGCTGGGCGCTGCAATCGGGAAGGGAAGGGCGAGCAGCTCGGACGCTTGAGGATATTCACCCCGGATGACACGGGGTACCCCACCGACAGCTACCAGCAAGCCACCCAGATTGCACAGATGCTATTCAAGCGCCACGGCATATCCGGGATGAAGCTTGATGATCCTGCGTTCATTGCGGCGTATTACCGCGAGCTGTATGACTTGGCAGGGGTGGCGACGTCTGCGGCGAGTCGTGAGATTTTCAAAGCCATCGAGAGCGGTAGTTTCCCTGACGTAGCCAATCTCTATCGGCTCATCAAACAAGATGCTATCAACGTCCTCGTTCCCTATGCACCCCAGCAGGCGCTATACGACAGCCTACGCGCGCAAGCCGACGATGCCGGATTAACCGCCGCATGGATGCGCGCCGCGCGCCCGCTCACCGTGAGCCTGTACCGCCCCAAGGATGGCGATCCCATTTGGGATGCGCTGCTTCCAGTGCCCGTCGCGGGTTGGACGCAGTGTGAACAAAATGATTGGTTTATGTATGCCGTGCCGGAGCATTATCACCCGCAACTTGGGCTGGTGCCGCCCGGTACATTGAACACCTGGATTGGATAAAGAGGAAAACAGCATGAGCCGAGGTAAAACTCACTGTCTGGAAGTCTGGGGCGATTTGGCCTGCTTTACTCGACCGGAAATGAAAGTCGAGCGTTACAGTTATCCCATCATTACACCGTCGGCTGCGCGCGGTATTTTTGACGCGATTTACTGGAAAAAATCTCACGGATTTTATTGGCAGATTGAGCGCGTGGAAATTCTCACGCCGCCCAAATATCTGGCACTGCGGCGTAATGAGGTGAAGGACAAAGCACCTTCCCCGCCTACGATTCTTGCTTGGGCAAATGCTAAAGAAGAGCCGCAACCTCTCTGGGCTGACGGCAGTAAGGATGAGCTTGGCACTGACCAAAAGGGTCGTACCCAACGCCAAACGATGGCGCTGAAGAATGTTCGATACCGTATTTATGCACATATTCATGCGCGCAGCCCGCAAGCCGATGTGAAGGCAATGGATGCGCAGTTTGTGCGCCGCGCAAGCCACGGGAAGTGCTTCTACCAACCCTATCTTGGCTGCCGGGAGTTTCCTGCTTGGTTTGAGTTGCGCACTGAAGAAACAGCCGCACAGCCCATCGCACTCGACCTTGATTTAGGCTACATGCTCTACGACGTGTTCGACTTGGGCACAGAAAACGATGCTCACGCCAAACCCGCCATCAGCGTGTTTCATGCACAGATTATGGCTGGAGTGATGCGCGTGCCAAGCTATGAAGACAACGCGGTAAAAAAATCCTGCGGGGAGGACTTCCATGCTTGAGCTAGTGTTGCAACAAGCGGGTGTTAGCGAACCAGGCTTTGCCCGCAAGACCGTGAAATGGGCGATCACCTGCACGGCGGAGGGGCGTTATACCGGCGTGGTCGCACTCGGCGAAGGGAAAGGGCGCGGCTTTGATGCTTGCCCGAATGTGTCGCAGCCTGAGCTGATCGGTGGATCAGAGCCACGGTCGCATTTTCTTGTCGAATCCTTACCCACAGTGGTGCTCTATCTCGACGAAAAGCTGGAAGACAAAGATCGCGAGAAGCTTTATTCCAAGCACGACTGGTTTGTAGGTTTACTGCGACAAGCCGCACAAGCCGCACCTTATCTAGAAGCCATGGCTAACCTGCTTACAGATACTGAAACGCTCAACCTTATTCAGGCTGACCTCAAACAAATCAAAGCCAAGTTTACCGAAGCAGCCATCGTCATCGTAGACGGTATTAACCCGCTGGAACGCGATGACTGGCGTGATTGGTGGCGTGGATTTCGCGCCTCATTACGTCCGCCCAAGACGGGTGGCGATCAGCTGATGCGCTGCATCCTCACGGGCGAAATGATCGAACCCGTAGCAACGAATCCCAAAATCAAAGGACTTGCAGGCGTTGGCGGATTAAGCATGGGTGATGTGCTGGCGGGTTTCGACAAGGCAGCGTTTCAGTCGTATGGTTTGGAGCAAGCAGCAAACGCAGCCATGTCCGAAGCCACCGCGACGGCGTATGCAGAAACCCTGAACCGGCTCATCGCCGACAAGAGCATCAAACTCGGCAACACCCTAGCAACTTACTGGTTTACCGGTCAAAACGATATTCAAGCCGAAGACGAAGTCATGGCCTGGTTTGTGGAGCCGCCGGAGCAAACCGCCGGAGCAGCCGAACGCCACGCCCATGCACTCCTTACTTCCATTCGCACAGGACAGCGTTCCGACCTCGCCAATGCCCGTTTTGTGTCGCTGTTATTGTCAGGTGCGGCGGGGCGGGTGATGGTGCGCGAAGTGATGCAAGGCAGTTTTGAAGAACTGGTTGCCCACACAGAAGCATGGTTCCGCGACCTATCCATCATTGCGCGAGACGGAACATCCTACGCACATGACCCTAAGTTTCTGGCGGTGGCGGGTAGCCTGGTGCGCGAATTGAAAGATATTCCCAGCCCTTGGTTACAGCAACTATGGCGAGCCGCCATTACGGGCGGTCTCATCCCAGCCGCGACGCTCGCGCAAGCCATTGCCCGGGCGCGCATCGACAGCATTCAGAACACCCCAGCGAGCCATGCTCGCATGGCGCTCATCAAAGCCTATTTAATCCGCAACCAAGGAGACAACAACATGAAACCGCATATGAATCCCGAACACCCGGCTCCGTCCTACCACTGTGGTCGTGCGCTCGCCTTGTTTGCTCGCTTGCAACGTGCTGCGTTAGGGGACGTAGGCGCGGGTGTCGTGCAGCGTTATTACACCGCCGCATCGCAAACGCCAGGCCTTGTTCTTGGACGGCTTGCCGCCAACGCAAAAAATCACCTAGGCAAGCTCGATGGCGGTTTAGCCTTCTGGTACGAAAACCAGCTTGCCGGAATCATGAGCAGCATCGGCGATGCCGTGCCGCGCACCCTCACGCTGGAAGAACAAAGCCTGTTTGCGCTCGGTTACTACCAACAGCTTGCCATGCTCAATGCGGGCAAACAGACCGCTTCCGCCATCCCATCCACTTCATCCAATCCACCCCATCCAACTCAGGAGACAACAGTATGAAAACCATCACCAACCGCTACGAATTTCTATTCCTGTTCGACTGCGAAAACGGCAACCCCAACGGTGACCCGGATGCTGGTAATGCACCGCGCATCGACCCCGAAGACATGCACGGCCTAGTGTCCGACGTAGCGACCAAGCGGCGTGTGCGCAACTACGTGCAAATGGCCGAAGGCAACGCCACGCCCAACGCCATCTTTGTCGAGCACGCCACCAATATGAACCGCCCGATTGCCTTCGCGCATGAGCAGGTCAATGGAGGCATTCCAGAAAAGGCCACCAAGGACAAAGTAAAAAAGGCACGCGACTGGATGTGTGCCAATTTCTATGACGTGCGCACCTTTGGCGCGGTCATGAGTACGGGCGCGAATGCCGGACAAGTGCGCGGGCCGGTACAGTTTTCCTTTGCCCGTTCGGTTGATCCTGTATTACCGATGGATATTTCGATCACTCGCATGGCGATTGCTGAAAACGTGAAAGGCGCGAAAACCGCAGCTGATATCGAAAAATGGGAAAACGAACAGGAAGAAGACACCCTGCGCACCATGGGACGCAAGCAACTCATCCCCTACGGCCTTTACGCCATGAAAGGCTTCGTATCGGCCCACCTCGCCGAAGGCACCGGCTTTACTGAAGATGACCTTGCCCTGCTTTGGCAGGCGCTCGCCAATATGTATGAACACGACCGCTCCGCCAGCAAGGGGGTAATGAGTTGTCGGGGGTTGTACGTATTCAAGCACGTCGGCACGGACAGCAATGCAGAGCAACGTCAAAAACAAGCCATGCTGGGTTGTGCAGCGGCGCATCGCTTGCTGGATAACGGCAGCATCATTGATATTGGCCGTAAACAAGGAAAAACCGGCGCAGCGCGCAGCTTTGCGGATGACTATGAAATCAAGGTGAAAAGCGAAAATATCCCCAGCGGGGTGGAGCTGTGGTTGTGGGACGACATCACGCGCTGCTTGAAAAGTTATGGCGGATAGCACGGTTGTCGCGGAAGAAATGTGCGGCGACTCCATCCCCCTTTCCGCGCTCAATCACTGGGCGTATTGTCCGCGTCGTTGCGGGCTGATTCACATGGAAGGGGAGTTTACCGACAACATCCACACCATGCGTGGTAATGCGGAGCATGAGCGTGTCGATCAGGTTGAGCATCAAACATTGGGGAGTGGGGCGCGCGTTGAATACGCCTTGCCCGTCTGGTCAGATCGACTTGGACTCGTCGGTAAATGCGATGCGGTCGAGTTTTGGCCGGATGGTTCTGTTTATCCAGTGGAATACAAACACGGTGCGAAGCGCAAATGGATGAATGACGACATCCAGCTCGCCGCCCAAGCCATGTGCCTAGAAGACATGCTGGGTCGCGCCGTGCCGCAAGGGGCGATTTTCCACGCCAGCAGCCGAAGGCGGCGGGTGGTGGACTTTACCCCGGCGCTACGCCAAAGCGTGAACGACACCGCCGAAGCGATACGCGCCATGCTGGCTTCCGGCGTACTGCCTGCGCCGGTCAACGATGCGCGTTGCCGAGAATGTTCACTAAAAGAAACCTGCCAGCCGGAAGCCTTGGGCGAAAAGCGGCGCTTTAAGCAGCTGGTTGAGGAATTATTTAATGCGTAGGGATCGTGATGCCCAACATCGTCATCAGTTGTTGCTCAACGATCTGCATTTCGTCTTCCGTCAGCTCAGCCAGTTTGCTGTCGGCAAAGCGGCTGCGATCAAGCGCTCGCGTTTGCTCCAATACCACGTAACTGTCTTTGAGCAAGCGCTCACGCGCAGAGACGGGCGTGCGCAGCGCCGCCATGCCCGGCCAATACTGCGTGGTCAAGGGTGCAGCCATAATCACCGGCGAGCCTACGTTGATAAATCGTTGCGCCAACAAAATCAGTACCGGGCGAACCTTGCCGATTTCCCCGCCCACGTTCGGATGCAGTCGTGCAATCCAAATTTCACCGCGCTTCATTCTTTCCACCAAATCTCACCCAGCTCTTCCGGCCAAGGCTCACCGGGCTTGCGGCCTTCGGCAATATCCAGCGCTTCGTTATCCAAGGGCAAAAATTCTTCGGCAATCGCAATGCTCTCTGCCCGAGCCTCGGGGTTCGTGGCTAAAAAACGGAAGGCTGCTTCCATCTCCGCCATGCGCCGCTCGTGCGCTTGTTCGCGCAGATATTTTTCCAACGCCATGCGCGCCAGCTCAGAACGACTCAAATGGCTCAATGCCGCCTGCGCATTCAGCATCGCATCCAGCCCATCGGGCAATCTCAAGGTCAGGCTTGCCATATCACACACCTCCGTACAACGACATAACAAACAATTAGGACTTACGCAAAACGCGGATTTAGCTCCCTCTCCCCTCGTGGGAGAGGGTTGGGGAGAGGGGGGGCTGCGACGTCTGCTAAAACATAGGCTTATGCCACAACTCCACCCTCTCCCCAGCCCTCCCCCGTCAAGGGGGAGGGAGTCAAAACGTCATTCTTCGTAAGACCCAATGTAATACAAAAATGCACACCATTCAAAACACACTCTTTATCATGACCCCGCAGTCCTATGCCCATTTGGACAACAGCACCGTACGTATCGAAGTCGAGCGCGAAACCCGCCTGCGCGTACCGCTGCACCACTTAGGCGGATTGGTGTGCTTTGGCAATGTCCTAGTCTCGCCCGCCTTGATGCACCGCTTGGCAGACGAAGGCAAAAGCCTTGTCCTGCTGGATGAACATGGTCGCTTCAAAGCGCGCATGGAAGGCTCGGTGTCCGGCAATATTCTGCTGCGCCAAGCGCAATATCGACTGGCGGATCAAGCCGCGAACACGTTGGAGATTGCGCGCGCCATCGTCGCCGGCAAGCTCAAAAACAGCCGCTCCGTGCTCATGCGCGGCGCACGCGAAGCGACCGACTCGGGCGAAGCGCAAACGCTCACCCGTATCGCGGACAATCTCGCCGCCTCCCTGCGCGCCACCAAGGCCGCGCTTAATGTGGACGATCTGCGCGGGATCGAAGGCGAGGCGGCGCGCAACTACTTTGCGGGCTTGAACCTGATCGTCAAACCGGCGATGCGCGAGGCCTTTCAGCTGAACGGGCGCACCCGCCGCCCCCCGCTGGATCGTTTCAATGCCCTGATTTCATTCATGTACGCGCTGTCGATGAACGACTGCCGCTCGGCGCTGGAGGCCGTCGGGCTTGATCCACAACTGGGGTTTCTGCATGCGGTGCGTCCCGGTCGCGCCGCCTTGGCGCTTGATCTGCAAGAAGAATTCAGATCGTTCCTGGTCGATCGCCTTGCGCTCACCCTGATTAACCGTGGCCAAATTCAAGCCAGTGATTTCGACGAGCGCGAGGGTGGGGTGGTCATGCTCAATGACGGCGGACGGCGCGCCGTCCTGACTGCATGGCAAGAGCGCAAGCAGGAAGAGCTGACCCATCCGCTGTTGGAACAGAAACTCCCCATGGCGCTATTGCCGCTGGTGCAAGCGCGTTTTATGGCGCGCACCCTGCGCGGCGAGATGGAAAGCTATCTACCGTTTCAGGCGAGGTAAATCCGATGCTCATTATCGTCACCTACGATGTCTCCACCGAAACCTCAGCGGGTCGCCGTCGCTTGCGGCGCGTGGCCAAAATCTGCGAAAGCATGGGGCAGCGCGTGCAAAAATCCGTGTTTGAGTGCAAAGTCAACGCCATGCAATACGATGATCTAGAACGGCGGCTGGTCGCGGAAATTGACGAAAACGAAGACAACCTGCGCTTCTACCGGCTGACCGAACCGACCGAGCTTCGGGTTAAGCAATATGGCAATTTTCGCTCGACGGATTTTGACGGCCCGCTGCTGGTGTGACGGCGCGCCCCGCGCGAACCCCAAGTGAAGCCCAAAACCCCATGAGGTTCGCGCCGTGTTATCTGACTGATTTTTATGTGGAAATTGTTTTATGAATAAAATGTGGGGCAACATGCTTGCCAAACCGAAGCGGTTCGCGGGAAACTGCGCAAACCCACTTGTGAAACCACAGGTTACGCAAGTGGCGTATCGCCCGGCCTAAACCCCGGGCGCGGATTGAAACTTCAGTCAATACGAAACCGATTCCGGCATACCAACCGGTATCGCCCGGCCTAAACCCCGGGCGCGGATTGAAACGTTTCGCCATGTTCT
>JBFXGB010000001.1:0-77263 GCA_050178405.1 Halothiobacillaceae bacterium | reverse complement strand
TCAATGATGGGCAGCGCGGTCAATGAACCGGTCTGACCCTTCACTTCGCCCTTGGTGAATTGCTCAACATAATCCGCATTCACACGCGAAGCACGTTCAAGCAGACGGCTATGCAGATAGAACACGTCACCTGGATAGGCTTCACGACCCGGCGGACGACGCAGCAATAATGACACTTGGCGATAAGCCCAAGCTTGCTTGGTCAGATCGTCATACACAATCAGTGCATCCATACCACGGTCACGGAAGTACTCACCCATGGTGCAACCGGCATAGGCTGCCAAATAAATCATGGATGCAGGCTCAGAAGCACCCGCCGCCACAACAACCGTGTACTCCATTGCGCCATACTCTTCGAGCTTGCGCACAATGTTGGCGATTGTTGAGGCTTTTTGACCCATAGCCACATACACACAGAAGACACCCTTGCCCCTCTGGTTGATGATGGTGTCAATGGCGACTGCGGTTTTACCGGTTTGGCGGTCGCCAATAATCAGCTCACGTTGACCACGGCCAATGGGAACCATGGCATCCAGTGCCTTGATACCGGTCAGCAGCGGCTGATCGACGCTTTTACGCTCAATAACACCAGGAGCAATACGCTCAATCGGTGAGGTCAAAGTGGTGCCGAGCTCACCCTTGCCGTCCAGTGGACGACCCAAAGTGTCTACGACGCGACCCAGCAATTCCTTGCCGATAGGCACTTCAAGAATACGACCCGTGCACTTGGCCTGATCGCCTTCTTTAAGGTGAGCGTAGTCACCCAAAACGATCGAACCGACACTGTCGCTTTCCAAGTTCATGGCTACACCAAAAGTGTTGCCTGGAAACTCGATCATCTCACCGAGCATAACTTCGGTCAGACCGTGAATTCGCACGATACCGTCGCTTACGCTGACGATGGTGCCCACGGTGCGCGCATCCGCACCGACTTCAAAACTTTCAATCCGCTGTTTGATCAGGGAACTGATTTCAGAAGGATTAATCATGAAAATAACTCCTTAGCGGATCACGGCGTTGGCCAGACCCTGTAGGCGACCCTGAATTGAACCATCAATAACCAAATCCCCGGCATACACAACGGCACCGCCAATTAGGGAGGCATCGACTTCATTATCTAGCGTGATGATTTTGCCCAAGCGCTTACCCAAGGCAGATGCAAGCTGGATCTTCTCCTGCTCTTTGAGCGCCATGGCCGAAACCACGCGCACGTTCATCCGGCCATCGGCTTCACGACACAGCGCATCAAACTCTTGCGCAATTAGAGGAAGAACCTGCATGCGGCCATTTTCAACCAATAAACGCACGAGATTCTCACCCTGAGCCGTGAGGCGTCCCGAAGAAACCTTCAGAACCACCTCAGCCAAGCGATCACGATGCACCGTAGGTGAGGACATCAAGCGGAGCATGTCAGCATCAAGCGACACCGCCGCAAGAAAGCCCAACATCTCAGACCACTTGGCGCGCTCGGCTGGCGACTGCGTGACTTCAAAGCAGGCGCGTGCATAGGCACGGGCTGTTTTTGCATTTTCGGACATAAATGCCCCCTTAAATGCGAGCCACGAGGTCAGCGATTGATGCCTCGTGTACCTTGGCATCTACTTCACGCTTCAAGATGCGTTCAGCACCTGTCACCGCGAGCACAGACACTTGCTTTGAAAGCTCTTGCTTGGCGCGCTCAATTTCGCGCTCAATCTCAGCTTGAGCACCGGCAATAACACGCTCCGACTCCGCCTTGGCGTTGTTACGCGCCTCATCCAGAATCTCAGTGCTACGGCTATTGGCTTGAGCCAGCAACTCAGTTGCACGCTCTTTAGCTTCTTTAATCACCTGAACCGCACGCTCTTCAGCGAGCTTGAGCTCATGCTTACCGCGCTCTGATGCGGACAAGCCATCAGCGATGCGCTGACGACGTGCTTCCATCATGCTCGATAGCGGAGCCCACAGAAATCTGTTCACCAACCAAATCATCGCGATAAACGCAATCATTTGGGCAAACAAAGTTACCGTAATATTCACTGCTACCTACCTCCTTGAATGCGCACGCAGAAGCAACATTGCGTTCCACATCGCATCCAATCGCCGTAATTAAGCACCCATCGCCTTGATTGCAGCCTGCATTGCGCCCACGAATGGGTTAGCGAACAGGAACCACATACCGAATGCGAGAATGATGAACGGGAAGGATTCCATCAAACCTGCAAAGATGAACATATTGGTCATCAATTGCGGACGCATTTCAGGTTGACGTGCAATACCTTCAAGCGTTTTGGAGCAAATCAAGCCCCAGCCAATGGCTGAGCCCAGGCCTGCAGCGGCCAGGATTACACCCACGCCTACTGCGGTGTAGGCATAAATCATCGCGATCATATCAGCGGTCATCGTCGGTTCTCCTTACGGATTTAAGTTGAGGGTTAATGGAAAGGGGTTAAGGGTCAAGCTTAGTGCTCATCTTCGGTGATGTGCGCCATGCCCAAGTAGACAATGGTCAACACCATAAAGATAAACGCCTGCAAAGTAATCACGAGAATGTGGAAGATCAACCAAGCCACATCAAGCACAACTTGCAATGGGAACCAGATCAAAAGTGACGCACCAATCGTTGCTCCAAGAGTTAGGAGCGCGATAAGCAGGAACACCAATTCACCAGCAAACATGTTACCGAACAGACGCAGACCAAGACTGATGGGCTTGGCAAGCTCTTCAATCGCAGTCATGACAATGTTGACCGGCACAAGAAATTTACCAAACGGATGGAACAGGAACATCTTAATGTACCCAACCAAACCTTTGACCTTAATGTTGTAGTAGACCGTAAGAACAAATACGAACAACGCCATCGCCAACGTTGTGTTCAAATCGGTGGTAGGCACGACCTTGAAGTAATCCACACCCATCATGTGCAGCGCAGCAGGAATCAGATCAACCGGAATCAAGTCCATGAAGTTCATCAACCACACCCAAACCAATACAGTCAGGGCGAGAGGAGCGATGAGCGCATTATCACGCTTGCCAAACGAATCTTTGACTTGAGTATCTACAAACTCAAGCACCATTTCGACAAAGTTTTGGAAACCACTCGGCGCACCCACTTCAAGGTTTCGACCGACACGCATTCCAGCGAATACGATCAATGCACCCAGCATTAAACTCACGATAATGGTATCTAAATTCAGCGTCCAAAAACCTTGGCCTACCGACCAGTTGGTTAAGTGGTGCTGAATATACTCGACGGTACCGCCGCCTGTATTTTCTGCGCTCACGCTTGCACTCCCAAATGTAAAATCATGAATCTGTACAACCGAACCCAACGTTGGATTCGAAAAAATTTTAGACCCTGCTCACCACATCCTGACCTAGCGACGCACCACAAACAGGAAACCCAACTGTGCAAGCACGAATCCGGCGAGCATGGGCAGTGGCGATAACTTAATCAAACCAAAACCTATACCCAGAAGCACGATGAGCAAAATAAAGCGCAACACCGCACTCACAAACAAAATCAACATCCCAGCCTTGGGGTCGCGCAAAGATACATCTTCGGCTTTGCGAACGCCACGTTTGTGCAACGAGGCCAGCACTATACTGACCACACCGCCATATACAACAGCGACCGCATCAAGATAACCGGAATAAATCCCCCAACCCAAAGCCAAGAGCGAAGTCAGGACAATTTGTGCAAGCAGCAAACGCTGAGCCAATTGTTCAACTTTCATCGCAATCCTTATCCTTCATGCCAAGCATCTTGTGAACGCGCTGAAAGCCCCCCACAAGACCTAAAGCTCCGAGACTTAACATGAATATAGGTCGCGTATCCAACCAGCTATCCACCAAGTAACCAAGCACAAGCCCAGAAATTACCATAGAGGCGAAAATATTCCCCGCACTCACCATTAGCAGGCCGGACAAGGGATTTTTGTTCATGTTTGGCAGTCTAACACTGAATTATTTTTCCACTCAACCCATCCTTAACACTTCGTCCACCCAACGCCAGCGCGTACTTCAGTTTTTTGCGTGATCATTCGCTCAATTTTCACGTTACAGATGCGCATGAATGATTTAGATTAAGCTCCTCACCCTTGCAGGATAGATTGCCATGCAGCCTCGTTATTTAGCATTGAGTTTGAGCGCATTTCTTGCTGCTCTCGTCATAAGCAGCCCAGCGTACAGTGCGGCACCTGCCGAAGTCTCCTCCTGCCTCGCCTGTCACGGCGCACAGGGTGAAGGGCTTGCGGCTGCAGGCTACCCTAGACTTGCAGGGCTTTCTGCGCCCTACATCACCGAGCAATTGAATGCTTATATTGCTGGCCGCCGCGTGAATGCCATCATGAGCGGCATGGCCAAGCCTTTGACTGCCGCACAAATCCAAGTCATCGCCAGTTACTTCAGCACATTGACACCGCACGTTAATCCCGCGCCCCCAATCACCAATCTTGCGCAAGCTGAGCTAGGACAACAGCTTGCGCTGCGTGGCGACTGGACGGCAGGCATTCCTGCTTGTTTTAGCTGCCATGCCGCCGATGGTGCGGGCGTTTCTCCTGCTTTCCCTCCTCTGATTGGTCAGCCCGCCGCGTATATTGAAGCACAAATCAAAGCATGGAAAGACGGTACGCGCCAAGCCGCGCCGCAGAATCTCGCCAATGCGCTAATGCACAATGTCGCCCTACGCATGAGCGACGCTCAAAGCCAAGCGGTTGCGGCCTGGCTGAGCTCTTTGCCCGCAGCTTACGCCACCCCAAGTCAGGCCAAGCCATGAGTACCGCCATGAACAATCACTCCAGAAATACCCCAGCAAATACCCCTGCGCGCTTCGGTACTGTATTTTTTATTTTCACGATGTTTGCCAGCCCACTGCTTCTTGCCGCCAACGAGGTTGCTGCAATCAATCCCGCAGCACATACCGGCGCCAGTTTCCAACCGCCGAGCGAAGCCGACATCCCCGCAGGCGAATTCGGCGACGCCGTGCGCATGGGGCGCGACATTATGCTCAACACCCCCAAAAACGCAGCACACTTTGTTGGCAACAGTCTCTCTTGCGCCAATTGCCACCTTGACGCCGGGCGCATGGCAGGCTCTGCGCCGCTCTGGGCCGCGTATGTCAATTACCCGGCCTATCGCGCCAAAAACGGCAAGGTCAATTCCTTTCAAGAGCGCTTGCAAGGCTGTTTTCGCTTTAGCATGAATGGCAGCGCCCCGCCCTTGGGCGACCCGGTGCTAGTGGCGCTCGAAGCCTACTCGTTCTGGTTGGCCACCGGCCTTCCCGTGAACAAAGAAGTCGCTGGACGCGGCTATCCGAACATTGAAAAACCCGCTCAAACCCCCGATTTCGCACGCGGACAAACCGTGTACACCGCGCACTGCGCACTTTGCCATGGCGACAACGGCGCGGGACAAACCGCTGCAGGACGCACCATTTTCCCCGCGCTATGGGGCGACCAGTCCTTCAACTGGGGCGCAGGCATGGGCAGCATCAAAAATGCCGCCGCCTTCATCCACGCCAACATGCCCTATGGCATGTCATATAGCCTAAGCGTGCAACAGGCTTGGGATGTGGCTTATTTCATGAACGCCCACGAGCGCCCGCAAGACCCCCGCTGGCTCGGCAGTGTCACGGCGACGCGTGCTAAATTCCATGACAGCGAATTTAGCCTGTATGGACAAACCATTAACGGCAAAATCCTAGGCAACACTGGCGCACCCAAACCCAATCAAGCACCGCAGTCGCAAGCCAAAGAGCAAGCCCATATTGCGCCGTAAGAGCTTGTTTACAGCCTTTCCATGCCATGTGACCCAAGCAGAACGCAACGGAATCCCGGAACAGCCGCACTCGTCGCACAGCCTGCCCCGGATTGTCATCCGGGCTACATGACCACGGGCTGTATGTATTGCGCAACACGCGCGTGAGTTAAATTTATCTTTCTGCTAATCTCTTGCAAATCAACTCTAAGCAACCGATCTAACCCCATGAAAATCAAGATTCTCGCCATCACTACCGCCATGTTGCTCAGCGCCAGCTCCATGCCCGCATTTTCCGCCGAGCCAAGCAGCAAAACGGCTGCCAAATCGCCCACGAAGGCTCCGGCAAAAACCGCCACCAAAAGCAAAAGTGTTGCAAACACCAAAACTGCCGCCGTCGCTGGAGTGGTTGGCATTGCGGGCGTGAGCAGCATTGCAGCCGTTGCTGCCATGTCGCAAACACCGGAGTTGGACGAGCTGAACAAAAGCTGCTCCAAGGAAATCACCCAAGGCTCGCTACCCAAAGCCGAAGAAATCTGCTCCAAAGCACTAACCTTGGCCGAAAAAACCGCACCCAACTCTAAGCCCTTAGCCACTGCTATCAGTCATCAGGCCTCGTTGTTTTCGGCGCAAGGCAAGCCCATGGAAGCCGAAGCAAGCTACAAAAAAGCACTCGCCATGTTTGAAAGCGCCTTAAACCCAAACCATTTAGCTGTCGCCACCGCACTCAGTCAACTGGCAGGCTTTTATACCCTGCATGACCGCTACGCGGAAGCTGCTCCGCTCTACAACCGCGCCTTGGCGATTGATGAACGCGCCTTGGGCAGTGAACATGCTGAAGTCGCCAAAGACTTGTACAACCTTTCGATTGTCAACACCCTGCTCGGTAACTACAAAGAAGCCGAAGTTCAAGGTCAGCGTTGCTTGAAAATCCGTCAGAAAGTCATGGCGGCGAACGATCCCGCCATTGTGCGCACCCTAGAGCGCATGGCTGAAAACTTTGCCCTGCAAGGCCGCGTGGATGAGTCCATGCGGATTTACGGCCTTGCGGTCACTGCCAGTGAAAAAGCTTATGGCGTAGACTCTGAAGAAGCCCTGCGTTACAAAGATAAGCTTGCCTCGGTGCAATCGCAGTTAAGTGGCGAAGGTTTATCTCAGTAAATTTTATTTAGGCTGCATGGCGCAAAGAGCATGAATCATGACCTCACCACGTGCTGCCAAAGCATGCTCTAGCCCCGCAGTTCTAGCGCGTGGCTTGTGCAAAAGCTTCCCGCATCCGACCATAGGCACGACACTTGCCGTCGATCATCTCGACTTGTGCGTGCCGCGCGGTATTTGTTTTGGCTTACTTGGCCCGAATGGTGCAGGCAAAACCACTACATTGCGTATGTTGCTTGGGCTCATGCCACCCACCTCGGGCACGCTTGAACTTCTCGGCCTGCCCATGCCAGCTTGCGAGCGCCGCGTGCGCGCCAAACTAGGTATCGTCCCCCAAGCCGACAATCTTGATCCTGACCTGAGTGTGGAACAAAACTTGCGCGTCTATGCGCGTTTTTTCGGCATAAAACACCAAGGTTTGGACACGCATATCGCCCAACTCCTAGACTTTGCACGTCTTAGCGATCGGCGCAAACATCGTGTCGAAAGCCTCTCTGGCGGCATGAAGCGCCGCCTTACTTTGGCGCGTGCGCTGATTAACTCACCCGAACTCTTGGTGCTTGACGAACCCACCACCGGACTTGATCCGCAGGCACGGCATACCCTCTGGAGCCGCCTTGAAGAACTTAAAGCGCAAGGCACGACCCTGCTGCTCACCACGCATTACATGGACGAGGCCGAGCGCCTGTGCGATGAGCTCGTGGTCATGGATCACGGTCGCATACTCGACCAAGGCTCGCCGCAAGCCCTGATTGCCCGCCATGTTGAGCCTTGGGTGATTGAAATTCGCGTGGCCGCCCACCTCCTTACCCATTTCGCAGCGCTAAGTGCATTCGGAAAACTCGAAACACATGGCTCTAGCTTGTATCTCTACACCTCCGATCGCAAGACCTCTGTCTCTGCGATTGAACAGCTCGCAAGCACCTTGCCCACACAGCCTGTGCTTTTGCAGCGCCCAGCCGGGTTGGAAGATGTTTTTTTGCGCCTCACCGGGCGCGATTTACGCGAGGGCGCTTAATGTTTGCCTTATTGCATCTCTCCCTACCTGGCGCGCTGGCGGTGTTTGCGCGCAATTTTTTAGTCTGGCGCAGGCTATTTTGGCCGGCACTGGTGATGAATTTTGGCGAACCGGCGCTTTATCTACTTGGCCTCGGACTTGGCCTTGGGCATTTTATTGGTGAGATGCAAGGCGTGACTTATCTCGCTTTTCTTGCCTCAGGCATCCTTGCCTCATCCGCCATGAACACAGCAAGCTTTGAAGGCATGTACTCCGTTTACACGCGCATGGGGCCGCAAAAAACCTACGATGCTATGCTTGCGACCCCCTTGCGCGTGCAAGACATCGTGCTCGGCGAAATGCTCTGGTGCGCGGCCAAAGCAGCCTTTAGCGCGAGCGGGATTTTCATCGTTGCTCTTATGCTAGGCCTGATTCCGCATGCTGCGGCGCTCTGGGTACTGCCCGCCGCCATCCTGACCGGACTTGCCTTCGCAGGCCCCGCCATTGTGATGAGCGCCATCGCCCGCAACTACGATTTTTTCAATTACTACGTCGTTCTGGTGCTCACGCCAATGCTTTTGATGTCCGGCGTGTTTTACCCCTTGGACAGCCTGCCTGCGGGTTTACGCCCGTGGATTGATTTACTCCCCCTGCCCCATGCCGTCGAATTGATGCGTGGCCTGATGTTAGACCTCACGCTTGTGCGCCCATGGACGAATATTCTTGTGTTAAGCCTGTATGCTTTTTTTGGCTTTTATCTCGCATCCTGGTGGGTGCGTCGCCGCTTATTGGAGTGATTCTTTTGCTAACCTCTCCTAATCACTTAGCATCATCAAAGCGTTCACCTCATGCTATTGGGGACTTCTAAAAACCTGAATATCGCCTTTGCGAGCGTAGCGAAACAATCCAAACTTCGCTGTTTTATCCAAGCTCTTTTGGATTGCCGCGTCGCTTAGTTGCTCGCAAAGACGGTTTTTAGAGGTTCTCTGTTGGTTCTTACTAAGCCACATCACCTTGTTGAATCTTTTTATCTTTTGTTTAGCTTTTCACGTAAAAAACCATCACGTCACTCACCCACGACTCACGAGACTTACCATGCTCACCATCGCCCTCCCCGGACAGCCCATTCTGGAACTGCACCATCTTGTGCTCGACTTTAACGGCACGCTCGCCCTGCGCGGCATAGTGGTCGATGGCGTGGCCGAGCGTTGCCAACACTTAAGCCAACATGTGCAATTACACTGCGTCACCGGCGACACCTATGGCACGGCCAAGGAAGCGCTTGCGGGTCTGCCCATTCAACTGCATGTTCTTCCGTCCACGGGTCAGTCGCTCGCCAAGCGCGATTTTGTTGCGCAATTACAGGGCGGCGTGTGCGCCATCGGCAACGGCTGGAATGATCGTTTAATGCTCGGTGAAGCCGACCTAGGCCTCGCTGTGATGATGAACGAAGGCGCGGCGGGTGCAACCCTCATGGCAGCCCGCGCAGTGTTTACCAGCATTCTTGATGCGCTCGACGCGCTGAGCATCCCGGAGCGCATGGTGGCGGTATTGCGCGACTAGGCTACAATGTAATGGCATTTTTACTTGATTAAGGAGCTCGACCATGAAGCACAAACTACTCACCGCCGCCATTCTTGGCCTAAGTCTTGTCACCGCGCCACTATATGCTGCGCCTGCGCGCGAACTCTCCGCGCCCATCATTGAGCTTATCCCTATCGTCAAAAAAATGACCCCGGAGCTCAATCTCTCCGCTGAGCAACAAGCCAAACTCAAAACCTGGATGGACAGCGCCCCCGCCAAGCGTCAAGCGCTTGAAGCCGAAGTGTTGGATATGCGCAAACAACTGCGCGCGGCGATTCTTAGCGGTGCTAACGACACCGTGCGCCAAGACCTGCTCAAGCAAATCGGCCAAAAAGAAACTGAGCTATTGACCATGCGTAGCAAATGTGGCGACTTCGTGCGCGAATTACTCACCCCCGCACAATACACCCAAGTCCGCGAAGCCTACGAGGCCAGCCTCACCAAATAATTGAACTAAAAAGCACACAAGGCGGCATACAAGCCGCCTTTTTTATGCCTGTTGCTCATCCTAACGAACAAAGTTCAAACGCTACCACTGCAGCTCTCTGTAGCCCATCGCCTCGGCCAAATGCTCGACACGAATCACCTCAACGCCTGCCAAATCGGCAATGGTGCGCGCCAAACGCAGCACTTTATCTCGCCCGCGGGCTGACAAATTCAAACGCTCCATCGCCTGCTCCAACAGCGCATTTTCCGCCGCGCCCAAACGCGCATGTTGTGCCAGAACTGCCGCCCCCAGCCGTGCATTGGGCATGCCTGCCCGCGCCATTTGCACCGCGCGCGCCTGCTCGACGCGTGCGCGCACCGTGGCACTCGCCTCCCCATCCTGCGGCGCATCCTGACGCAAATGCTCTTTGGCCACCGCAGGCAGACTAAGCTGAATATCAATCCGATCAAGCAACGGCCCAGACAAACGTGCGCGATAACGCCGCCCCGCCTCTGGGTCACTATCATCCCCCTTGGGACTCGGGTTCATCGCCGCAATCAACTGAAAACTCGCCGGAAACTCGACTTGACGCGCGGCACGCGAAATCACTACCCGCCCAGTTTCCAGCGGCTCGCGCAACACCTCCAACGCCCGCCGATCGAACTCCGGCAACTCATCCAAAAACAACACCCCATGATGCGCGAGCGAAATCTCCCCCGGACGCGGCTGCCCGCCCCCGCCAATCAAGGCCACCGCCGAAGCCGTGTGATGCGGTGCACGAAAAGGGCGCACGCCCCACGCTGCATCCTTAAACCCTTGCGTGCTCACCGACCAAATCGCCGCACTCTCTAAAGCCTCGGCCTCAGTCATACTCGGCAACAGCGCAGAAAAACGCTGCGCCAACATGCTTTTACCCGCGCCCGGCGGCCCAATCATCAAAAGGTTATGCCCGCCCGCCGCCGCAATTTCCAAGGCACGCTTGGCACGATGCTGACCGCGCACATCGCGCAAATCCAAGTCATCCTGCGGCACGACAACCTTGGGCGCTGCGCTTGCACCCAAAACATCCACCGCCAACAGATGCGCGACCACTTCACGCAAATGCCCTGCACCAAAAACGCGCACACCCGACACCCGCGCCGCTTCGGCGGCATTCTCGCTCGGCACAATCAACGCACGCCCAGCATCCCGCGCGCGCACCGCCGCAGGCAATACCCCAGGCACAGGGCGCAACTGACCACTTAAGGCCACCTCGCCCAAAAACTCATAGCCTGCAAGCGACTGCGGCGGAATCTGCCCTGTTGCCGCAAGCAGACCTAGCGCCATGGCCAAATCAAAGCGCCCACCCTCTTTGGGCAAATCCGCCGGAGCCAAATTCACCGTAATTCGGCGCGGCGGCATCTCATAACCACAGGTCAACAAGGATGCACGCACCCGCTCACGGCTTTCGCGCACCGCCGCTTCGGGCAGTCCCACCAAAGCAAATGCGGGCAAGCCATTCGCCACATGCGTTTCCACGCTCACCAAGGGTGCATCGACCCCAAGCTGAGCGCGAGCGTACGTCAGTGCCAACGCCATCAGTGCGCCCTACACGCCAACATTTTAGGCTTCAACATCAAGCCCATTCGACGCACGCTCCGCCTCAAGCGCCGCCACGCGTTTTTCCAAAGCCTCCAGACGCTCGCGTGTGCGCGCCAACACCAAACGCTGCACCTCGAAGTCTTCGCGGGTCACCATATCCATGCCCGCCAACACCTGCTGCACGCCTAGGCGCACAGTTTTCTCCACATCGCTGCGCACGTCCGTCAGCGCTTCGGGCAACCCTTCACCCAAACGACGCACCACATCATCCAGCTTTTTCGGATCAAACATCTCGACCACCTCGTGTAAATAATTTGTCCTAGTCTAGCGCGAATGCTGCGCTCTGTGACTAGGCTCAGCGTGTTGCACCAAAATAATGCAGGGCAATAAAACCCATGACTACAAAGCGCAAAATTACAACGCAAGCCATTGATAAATATAACATTACAAAAAATGGCATTCATCGTGCTTTATCTCAAACGCACGCTGCATGATCAGCGCAAACCCAACGACCTAAGCGTTTTTACCCAAAGAGGACAGCACGATGAAACTACGCATTAACCCACTCCGCACTGGCCTGCTTCTCGCCCTTGGTCTTGCGACCGCCCCTGTATTCGCCGCCGACGCACCCGCCGAGGCCGCACCGGCATACACACTAACCGGCAACCTTGGTTTGGCCAGCGATTACGTGTTCCGTGGCGTGTCCCAAACCCAGAACCAACCCGCCGTGTCCGGTGGCGTAGATTTTGGTATCAGCGGCTTCTACCTTGGCATGTGGGCATCCAACGTTGCTTGGGTGAGCGATAGCAATCTTAAGGACAATAACAGCCTAGAAGTGGACTTCTACGGCGGTTACAAAGGGGCGTTGACTGAAGACTTCGGCTACGACCTTGGTGTGATCACCTACTACTACCCAGGCGATGACGTGGACGGAGCGACCACCCCGGACACCACTGAAATCTACGCCGGTTTGAGCTGGAAGACCTTGTCTCTGAAATACAACTACACCGTTTCGGATTACTTCGTCGGCTGGACAACCACCGAGGGTGGCAAGACGCAAGGCAGCTATTACATCGACTTGTCCGGCACGTACGACTTGGGTGATGGCTGGGGCGTGCTCGGGCACGTCGGCTACCAAAACGTGAAGGATAACTCCGATGCTTCCTATACCGACTGGAAGCTTGGCGTGAGCAAAGACGTCGGTTTTGGTGTATTCACCCTCGCCTACACCGACACCGATGCCAAGAAAGAAACCTACACCTTCGGTCTTGACAACCCTAAAGAAGTCGCCGACGCCAAAGCCGTGTTGACCTTCTCCAAGTCGTTTTAAGCGAGGCTTAAATCATGAAACTGATTACCGCCATTATCAAACCCTTCAAGCTCGACGAAGTGCGTGAAAGCCTCGCCGAAATTGGGGTTCAAGGCCTGACCGTCACCGAAGTCAAAGGCTTTGGCCGCCAAAAAGGGCATACCGAACTCTACCGCGGGGCAGAATATGTCGTTGATTTCCTTCCAAAAATCAAACTGGAAATGGCGATTGATGATGCACTGGTCGATACCGTGATTGATGCCATTGTGCGCGCATCCAAGACCGGCAAAATTGGCGATGGCAAAATTTTTGTCAGCACCATCGAGCAGGCCATCCGCATCCGTACCGGCGAGTCCGGTCCCGAAGCTCTATAAAAGAGGACTGCATGATGAACACATTAATCGTTAAAACGCTTGCTCTCCCTGCGCTCATGCTGGGCAGCGCATTGACCGGCATGGCGCATGCGGAAGAAGCCGCCGCCGTGGTCGAAGTCGTCACCGAAGCTGCCGCCCCGGTTGCAGACAAAGGCGATACCGCGTGGGTGATGATTTCCACCGCCCTAGTATTTATGATGATTTTGCCCGGCCTTGCGCTGTTTTACGGCGGCATGGTGCGCAGTAAAAATATCCTTTCCGTTCTGAGCCAAACGCTGGCCATTGTCGGCGTGATTGCCATCCTTTGGGTGGTGTATGGCTACAGCGTGGCGTTTACCAACGGTGGCGATCTCAATAGCTTCATCGGTGGTCTGTCCAAAATGTTCCTCTCCGGTGTCAACACCGGCTCGCTGGCGGAAACCTTCAGCGCGGGGGTGTTTATTCCTGAATTGTCGTTCGTCATCTTCCAACTCACTTTTGCCGCGCTGACCGTAGCGCTGGTGGTCGGTGGACTGGCCGAGCGCGTGAAATTCTCCGCCCTGCTGGTGTTCTCCGTACTCTGGTTCACGTTCTCCTACCTGCCGATGGCACACATGGTCTGGTTCTGGGGCGGCCCCTCGGCGTATGGCGACCCGGCGGGCTTCCTGTTCGCCAAAGGCGCGCTCGACTTCGCGGGCGGTACGGTGGTTCACATTAACGCCGGTATTGCCGCCTTGATGGGTGCGATTGTTCTTGGCCCGCGCCTTGGCTTTGGCAAAGAACCCATGCCGCCACACAACTTGGTATTGACCATGGTCGGTGCGGCTCTGCTGTGGGTTGGCTGGTTTGGCTTCAACGCAGGCTCCAACCTCGAAGCCACTGGCACTGCGGCGATGGCGATTCTGAACACCATCGTCGCTCCAGCCGCTGCGATGCTCGCTTGGGGCGCAGCCGAATGGATGACTCGTGGCAAGCCCAGCATGTTGGGCATGGCCTCCGGCGCAGTGGCAGGCTTGGTCGCCATTACGCCAGCGGCGGGTTTCTCAGGCCCCATGGGTGCGATTGTTCTCGGTCTCGTGGTCGGTGTGGTCGCCTTCTGGGGCGTGGGCTTTGTCAAGCGCACACTGAAAATCGACGACTCGCTGGATGTGTTCGCCGTGCATGGTTTAGGCGGTATTGTCGGCGCGATTGGTACAGGCATTGTCGCCAACCCCGCCTTGGGGGGTTCAGGTGTATTCGACTACGCCGCCAATGCCGTGGCCGAATTCAGCCCGATGGGTCAAATCCTAAGCCAACTCTGGGGCGTGGGAGTCGTCGTTCTCTGGTCAGGCGTGGTCAGCTTCATCCTCTTCAAGCTGATCGACATGGTCATGGGTCTGCGTGTCGCTGAAGAAGCCGAACGCGAAGGCTTGGATACCAGCTCCCACGGCGAGCGGGCTTACGGCAACTAAATCAAGCCCACGGTGCTGCCCCATGCAGCACTGCATCAAGAAATCAAAAACGCCCCTCAATAGGTAATGAACCGCCCCGTATTTTGAGGAGGCTTCTTTTCCCAAGAGAACGAAGCTATGAGCAAGACAACCAACCCAACATCCAAGACCGCCAATAAGGGCGTCAAATACTCACCTGAAGTCCGCGAGCGTGCGGTACGTATGGTGTTGGAACACCGGGGCGAGTACGCATCGCCCTGGGCGGCAGCCGAGTCGATCGCGCCCAAGATTGGCTGCTCGCCGCATACCCTGCATGAATGGGTCAAACGGCATGAAGTGAATACCGGCCTGCGCGATGGTGTCACCAGTGAAGAGCAAGAGCGCATCAAGGCACTGGAGCGCGAAGTGAAGGAACTGCGTCGCGCCAACGCGATCCTGAAGCTGGCGAGCGCGTTTTCGCTTAAGGGGAGCTCGACCGCCGACTCAAGTCCTGAACGCTTTCATCGACCGGCATCGGGATACCTACGGGGTCGAGCCGATCTGCAGGGTCTTGCAGGTCGCCCCATCCGGTGACCGGCGCCATGCGGCGCGGGTTCGCGATCCGTCCCTGCGTTGTGCGCGGGCGATTCGCGATGAAGCACTGACACCCAAGATCGAACACGTCTGGCAGGCCAATCTTCAGGTCTATGGCGCGGACAAGATCTGGCGGCAGATGAAGCGCGAAGGCGAGGCGGTTGCACGCTGCACTATCGAGCGCCTGATGCGGCGCATGGGCTTGCGCGGTGCCATGCGTGGCAAGCGCGTGCGCACCACGGTATCCGATGCCAAACAGCCCTGTCCGCAGGATCGGGTAAATCGACAGTTCAAAGCCGATCGTCCGAATCAATTGTGGGTTTCGGACTTTACCTATGTTTCAACCTGGCAGGGCTGGCTGTACGTCGCATTCGTGATCGATGTCTACGCCCGGCGCATCGTCGGCTGGCGAGTGAGCCGAAGCATGACCACCGACTTCGTACTGGATGCGCTGGAACAGGCGCTCTACGCCCGCCAGCCCGAAGGTGGCGGCAGTCTTGTGCACCACTCCGACCGGGGCTCGCAGTACGTCAGCCTCCGCTACAGCGAGCGCCTGGCCGAAGCGGGGGTCGAACCCTCGGTAGGAAGCAAGGGCGATAGCTACGACAACGCCTTAGCCGAGACGATCAATGGACTGTACAAGGCGGAACTGATCCACCGGCGTGGCGCGTGGAAGACGCGGGAAGCGTCTGGAACTGGCGACGCTGGGATGGGTGCATTGGTTCAACCACCAAAGACTGCTGGAACCGATCGGCTATATCCCTCCTGCTGAAGCTGAGGCAAACGACTATCGGCAACTCGCCGAACAGGCCGAATTATCGGTCTGCACTTAAACCTAATAGCCTCCACGAAAGTCGGGGCGGTTCATAAGGTGACTAGCATTACGCATCACGCGGGCTTTTTTGTGGGTGCGGGCATACCTACTCCGGCGCAAGCACGCGGATGCGGGTTTCGGCGCGGCGGCCGCTGCTGTCTAAAACCACGAGCTTGGCAAAACCCGTGCCTTCGGGTTGCCAGAAGGTGGCGTTTTCCGGCAGGGGCGCGCCGTTGGCGATCCAGCGTAGGGGAGGGATTCCGCCGCTGGCGTTGAGCGCCACGCCTTCATGGAGGCTTTCGATGCTTGCACCATCCGGCGGGAAGAGAATGCGTAAGGCTGGGATGCTGGCGTGTTCGGCTTTGCCGCCGTTGAGACATGCCAATGCGGGGGGCGTTTTGCCTTGCAGCAGCGGGTGTTGGGGGTCGCGGAAGGCTGGGCGGCTGCGCTGATCGGGTGGGAGTAAATCAAAGGCTTTGAACATTAAGGGCGCGGCGGTCAGTCGGCCTAGGCTGCCAGGCGACGCGCCGCCGTCGGCGCGTCCAACCCAGACGGCGACGGTGTAGTGTGCCGATACGCCAACCGTCCAAGCGTCGCGGTAGCCGTAGGAGGTGCCGGTTTTGAAGGCGATACGCCTTGGGCGTTGTGTGCCGCGTATGGAGGCCACGCCTTCGGGCATGGGGCTTTGCTCCAGAATGTCGAGCACGACTTGGGCCGCGGTGCTGTCCACCAGACGTTGCGCGGGGGGCGCATCTGCTTTGGGGCGTTGCAGGATGTCGAGCGGTTTGACCAGCCCGCCTTGACCAAGGGCGGCGTAAAGCATGGCAAGGTCGATGAGGCGGATGCCCACCCCGCCCAAGGCCAGCGGTAGGCCGGCATCGTCGCTGTTGGGAAACTCAAGGCGTGCGCCGCAGCGCTGCATGAGGGCGGCAAAGCGCGCCGGGCCAACGCGCTCTAGTGCTTGTACGGCGGGGATATTCAGTGAGCGTTGCAGGGCTTCGCGCGCGGTGACTGTGCCGTGAAATTCGTGGTCGAAATTGCGCGGCTGCCAGTCGCCGAAGCGTTGCGGCATGTCGTCCATCAGGGTGGCGGGGTGCAGCGCCAAGTCATCAAAAGCCAGCGCGTAGATGAAGGGTTTGAGGGTGGAGCCGGGTGAGCGCACGGCGCGGCTTAAATCCAGTTGGCGACTCGTCCAGTCGGCACTGCCAAGATGCGCAATGAGGCGGTTGCCATCCAGTATGACTACGGCTAAATCGCTGCCCGCTTCGAGTTTGCTGCGCCAGGACTGGCCGAGGGCTTCGAGGCTGCGCTGGAGTTTGCCGTCGATGTGGGTGTGTAGGGTTTGCCCTGTGACACCAGCCACCAAGCCTTCGGCCAAGTGCGGTGCATGGCGTGGCAGGGCGCGTTGGAAGCGTGGCACGTCTTCGTTTTGCGCGGCGGCGGCGACATCGGGCACAATCAGGCCGCGTGATGCCATGCGTTGCAGAATGCGGTTGCGTGTGGCCTTAGCGGCTTCGGGGTGACGGTCGGGGCGCAGGCGTTCCGGCGATTGCGGCAGGGCCACCAGCAGCGCGGCTTCGGCGGGGGTGAGTTTGTCGGGCGTATGACCAAACCAGGCAAGAGATGCAGCCGTCGCGCCTTCGAGTGTGCCGCCAAAGGGGGCGAGGCTAAGATAGATGTCGAGCACGCCGCCGCGTCCAAACAGCAGGCTGAGTTGCAC
Organism: Halothiobacillaceae bacterium; assembly: GCA_050178405.1. GTDB lineage: Bacteria > Pseudomonadota > Gammaproteobacteria > Halothiobacillales > Halothiobacillaceae > Thiofaba. Next base: position 59,581 of record JBFXGB010000001.1, on the reverse strand, counting down.
GGCGCGTGCCGCTTCGTCGAGTTTTGCGCTGAAGGTGCGGGGCTTGGGTTCGAGTAGGCGTGCGGCCTGCATATTCAAGGTGGATGCGCCGGAAATGATGCGCCCATGCACGATGGCTTGACCCGCCGCACGCACGATGGCGAGCGGGTCGATGCCAAAATGCTGGTCAAAATGCTGATCTTCGCTGGCTTTGAGCATGGCTAAATACAGCGGGTCAACGTCGCGGGTCGTGGTCGGCAATCGCCAAGTGTCGTTTGCCGTGGGAAAGGCTCGCAAGAGATGGTTTTGCCGGTCGAGAACCAAGCTGGAATGGCCGTGAATGCGGCTTAGGTCGGGTGGGACAACCCTGTTGAGACTGATGAAGTTGGCAAGTTTTTGTCCTGTGGTTTGCGTGTGCAAGGATGCGGGCGAAAACGGCGAGACATGGCGTTGCAATAGGCGATTCCAAGTCCATAGTCCAAGCAGTACGATGAAAATGAGGCCAATGATTGGCCAGCGTTTAGCCATAAAAAATTCCCACAGAACATTTTTTAGCCACAGAGCACACAGAGATCACAGAGGTTTTCTCTGAGCTCTGCAGCCCGGATGAAGCGAAGCTGGAATCCGGGGGCAGAGGCTCCGATGTTCAGGCCTGCCCCGGATTGACATCCGGGCTACGAGAACAATGATTTTTGATTTTTGCGGTGCTTAGCGAGACGTTGAACAGCTTCTGAACACTCTGTGTTCTCTGTGGCTCAATGTGGATTTGGAATGGCTACTCCACAATCGTCATCGTCCCCATGGCGGTGCGGGCGCGGATGCGCGGGGCGTACATGTGCTCCGCATTGGCCGCAGGCAGGGCAAACTGCCCCGGCGTGACCGCACGCACCACATAGGCCAGCTTGAAGCTCCAGATTTCCTTGCCGTAATCGCGTACTGGGTAATCCGGCTCGGTACGATCCATCACAAAATTCGGCAGGCTCACCGCCGCGAGGTAACGATCATCCCGCGCCTGCCGCATTTGCGCTTCGGACAACTCGCCAAGCCACGCATAGCCCGCCTGTTCTGGACGCAACATGCCTTCGATTTCAAAGCCCGCAGGCAGTAAATCCAGCACGGCATAATCCCCCGCGACGTGCGGATTCGCCTCACCTTCAATCACGACGACGAAGCGGTCATTGCGCTGGATGTGCTGGGGGTTCACCGGCTGCCCTTCTAGGCTGAATACCTGCTTGCTCAAGCGCATACCCTCAGAGATGGCAGGCAAGGGTTCACGTGGAACGCCTTCGGCCGACAGAATGCGGAACACTTCGCTCTCGCCGACATTGCTTAAGGTCGTGCCCGCCAGTTGCGCAGGAGCAATGCTGACTGAGGCTGGGTCGCCCTTGGGTACGAGCGTGCCGTTGATTTCGACGGCAATTTTGCCCGCGTTATGCCCGATATCGGCGGCGGCGAGCAACATCCACGCTTTTTCTTGCGTGGTGGTGTAATCCAAGCCATAGCGTGCCGCCTCAGCACCCAAGCCAGGTGCAAGAGCCAGCACGGAAGGCACGGCTGCACTGCGCCCAGCCTGCGCCATAATCGCTGCCACGGCGTACACATCACGCAGCGGGCTGCCATACGGCGCGGGTTTGTAGCTTCCGGGTTTGGACAGTAGCTCTTTGGCCGCATTGAAGGCGTGATTAGCACGCGCACGTTCGCCAATCGCATCCAGCGCCGCGCCCAAATGCGCCCAGCCCACAGGATCGACGGGCGGGTTCTGGTCATGGAAATAACGCAAATCACTGGCGTTGACTTGCCCGAGACGCGCGAGCAAAGCCGCTGCATACGCACGCACATCGGCGCGACTATCGCGCATGGCCTCAGCCTTTAGCCATTGCTGCCCTAACTTGCGCGGGGCTTGCGGCACATCAAAGCCTTTGTCGGCGGCGCGCAACAGAAAATCGAGCGCAAACACGCTAATCCACGGGTCAGCATAATCGCCCCACGGCCCCCACATATTAAAGCCACCATCCGCTTGCTGCATGGTAAGTACATGGTCGATGGCGACTTGCACACGCATATCCAAGCTTTTATCTTCACGCACTCCGCTAACCTTGGCCATCTCGTTGAAGTACAACAGCGGCATGGCGCGACTGGTGGTTTGCTCCAGACACCCATACGGATAGCGATCCATCCAACGCAACAGCCCTGGCACGTCCAGCCCAGCAAAGCGCGAGATGCTTAAACTCACCTGCTCCGTGCCCGGCACCAAGCCATCCAGCAAGGTTTTGTCGAGTTCGACGGCCTGTCCGGCGGCCAGCAATTCGGTGCTTTCACGACTTTGCATGGTCTGCGGTGGGCGCACCTGAATCGGCCAATCGCGGGTCACATTAAACGGCTTGCCATCGGCTTGTGTGGGGCCGCTTAGATTCATCACCACCTGCCCAATGCCCGCGTCCTTACCTTGCAATGGCAGGGTGAAAATTTCACGCGCACCGGCGGCGAGTTGGATGGTGCGCTCAACCAATACCGTGCTTTGCTCCCTCCCCCCTAGTGGCTGAGGGCTGGGGAGAAGGGGAGGACGCAGCTGATTCGAGCCAAGGTTTGTGCCAGCGGCTCCACCCTCTCCCCCAGCCCCTCCCCCCTCAAGGGGGAGGGGAGTTGTAGCACTCACCGCACCATTGGCGGTAATTTTCAGTGTGTACGCCCCCGCTGCACCTTCGACGTTGTGCAACAAGGCGGTCAAATGCCCGCTGTCGCTAGGTGCAAGGAAGCGCGGCAAAATCAGCTCGGCCACCAGCGGGTCGCGCACCGTCATGCGCATCTCGCCGGAGCCTATTTTTTCGGCATCGAAGGCCACCGCCATCAAACGCAATTCGCCTTGAAAATCAGGTACATCTAGCGGAATGACGGCTTTGCCTTGCCCATCGGTTTTGACTACGCCCGAAAACAGCGCCACGGTGCGCGTGGGCACGACATCCAAGCCCTTGCCGCCATCGGCATCGCCGCCTTGATCGTCACCACCCGCGCTGAGGCCGCGAATCAAGCGCCCGTAATCGTCGCGCATCCCTACTCCCAACTGGCGCTTACTTAGGTAGTGCGCTTGCGGGGCGGGTGTTTTGAAGCGGGTGAGTTGCAAAATGCCCTGATCGACCGCAGCCAGCGTCACATACGCCGCCTTGCTGCCTGCCGTCATGTTGGAAATCGTGACCGGGACCTCGATTTTTTGCCGTGGTGCAATTTTGCTCGGCGCATCAATCGCCACGTTGAGTGTGCGCTCTGCAGGATTCAGCCCCAACCAAGCCACGCCCACAGCGCGCACGGGCGCATGGCCGATTTTGTCATTCAACGGGCGATACAGCGTGACCAAGGCATACGCCCCAGCACCCCACTCGGCGCGCACCGGAATCTGTACATCCACGCCGCCTGCGGGCACGCTGATATTGCGCACCTCATGCACACGCTCATTGGCCAGCACAATCAGGGCTTGCCCTGCAAACTCGGAATCAATGCGCACCTTGGCCGTTTCACCCGGCGCATAACCGGGCTTGTCGGCGGCAATCGGCAGGCGGTCGGGGCGCTCTGCGGACGCTTCGCCATACCAGCCGCCCCAGAAACGCAGCGAACTGTTTGCGCCACTTATCGGGTCACGCACCACGAGGCGATAGCTGCCCCAACTGATCTGCTGCTTGAGCAGGGCGGGCTTGTCGGCGCTTACATCCAGCGTGCCGCTACTCAGCACACGCTCGCGCACCACGCGTTCATAGCGCCATTGGTTATCATGGCGATGCCATTGCCACGTCGATTCGTCTTTGACAAAACGGTACTCTACGCCACCCTGCGTAATGGTTTTGCCCTGACCATCCACCGCAATAATCTCAAAGCCCGCATCCGCGCCTTGCTTGGCAGCACCTTCAAAGGCTTGGCGCAGACCCAAGGCCAGTGGCTGCACCCGCACGGGCACAAACACATGCTCACCCGTTGCCCGTCCACCTGGCTCACGGATGGCCAAGTTAATGTCGGCACGCAACGGGCGCGAGCTTTGAATCGTGCTAGGCACGTTGCCCGTGACCGTGGTTTTGCCTGCCGCATCGGTTTCACCAACCGCTAGGCTCACGCGCTCGCCCTGAAACACCTCGTCCTCATTGCCCCATTGAAAGCCCTTGTGCATGGGGAAGGGCGCGGGATCGGCTTCCAGAATCAAATCGCCCTCGCCGCTTAACGCCGCCGCAGGTGCGCCGTACAAAAAGCGGGCTTCAATCGGTATGGAAAGCGCATCACCAGCAGCTAGCACTTTCGGTTTGTCCAAAATCGTCAGCGCCAAACGTTGTGGCACAAAGTCCTGCACCTCAAAGCTCACGCGCCCGACGGGTGCGGCCTCTGGGTCGGTGTGCGCGGTAATCTCCCAACCGCCACGTGCCGCCGTCAATGGCAGAGGAACTGCCAGAGATGCACCACCCGCACCCTGTGCCTTGAGGGTGTATCGTCGCGCCTCTTGCCCATTCGGGCGCATCAACTTGAGCACCAGCGTGCTGTCCGCAATCGCCTTGGCTAGTGCATCTCGCGCCAAGGCGGTAAGCTGGACGGTTTCGCCGGGGCGATAAATGCCACGTTCAGTGTACAAAAACGCATCCACCGGTCCTGCGGGTGCGCGCCCCTCAACGCCCCGGTCAGACAAATCGAACGAGGCGCGGCGTAAATCCAAAAAGTTGAAATCGTCATTGCCCTTGCCACTTCCGCTCGCATAGGCCATCAGCATGACCGGAGCCATGCCGCCCTCGCCCTGCAACAGACCCGCAGGGAAACGCGCTACGCCGTCGCTATCTGTGGTCGCTTCGCCCAACACATCGTTATTGCGCGCCAGCAAGTTCAAGCGCACGCCGCGCTGTGGCGTGGCATCACGCAGGGAGCGCACCAAAACGGTCAGGCCATCTGCACCCTGGAACGAGCTCAGCCCTAGGTCGGATTGCACAATCCATTGCACTGCCATGCGCCCGCGTTCGTCCACGTAATAATCTTCTTCCGTTGAGGCGTTTTCTTTTGCAGCATCGCCCGCTACCAGCAAATACGCCCCCGGCTCGCGTTTGCCGATGGCTTCTTTAATCGGAATCAAGCTGGTTTTAGATGTATTGCGGCTGGCACTGACCGCCATGTTACCGCTCCACACCAAGCGCCCCTCGTCATCGGCAACTTGTTCATTTTCATAGGGATACATGGTGCGCTCATCGACAAAATCTTTGCGCATTCGCGCAAGCATGCGATCGCCCACGCGATAAAGCTTCAGATTGAGCTTATCCACGTTCATCGTGGTGACTGGCAAGCCGTCGTCGTTATCCAGCGGTAAAACAAAGCCCGCGCTAAGGCGTATCGAAGGCTCGCGATCCCCAAGGCTCAGCGGCAGACTCACGGCATCCTTGAGTTTCAGCTCATTGTTAGCGGGCAAGCCTTGGAGGAGTTCGAGCTGATAATCCACGCCAAAACTCAAGCCACTCAAGCATAAACGCGCATCGTCCACGCGCACATCGACTTTTACAGCAGGCTCAAGACGCAAATAGTCGGCGTAGCGCACCTTGTCAGCGTTTTGCAAAGGCGCAGAAAAGATTAGGCAAACTTCATTGCCCTCGCTTTTGGGGTCAAGCAGTAGGCGCTGGAAACGCAATTCATCCGTCGGCGGTTTGGGCGCGGGCAGTGTGGTGGCAATCAGATCACCCGAACGTGGCGCGGCAGGCGGCGTATTTTGCGCCACGTTCATGCCTGTTGGAGAGGGTGTTGGCGGTGAATTTGTCGGTTGGAAGGCGAAATAGGCCAGGGTGGCTAAAATCAGCGTGGCAATGACTGCGAAAATAACGTTGCGCATAGTGCAAACCCAAGTTAGCCAAAAAAATATAATGAGAGATGGAGGCGCGGATTTACTCCATGGATGAAATCAATCAGGGTTTAATAAAAACTTACGCACAACATCGGGTTCACTGCTTTGTCGGGTTTTAAGCCGATAAGTCGCGCATTTGCCCAAGTTCTATGAGTGTTACGCACGAGCATGGCAAACGCACTAAAAAATTATTTTATGTAAGCATGTTTTTAATTTATCGTTAGGCGCTCTGATGCTACCGGGGCTACTCCACATGAAATCCCTTGAACTGACCGTTCTGGTCGAAAACCAACCCGCCGGACGCGGCCTACTGGGCGAGCATGGTATCGCTTTCCATCTTCGTGCTGACGGCCAGCAGGTCTTGTTTGATACCGGCCAAGGTTTAACGCTGACGCACAATGCCGACCAACTTGGCATTGACCTTGCCGCACTGGATGCGATAGTCCTAAGCCACGGTCATTACGACCATACCGGCGGTTTAACGGCTGTATTGGAGCGTTGCGGTGATGTCGATATTTATCTGCACCCAGAAGCCATGCAGCCCAAATTCAATCGTGATGGCAAAGAAATAGGCGCGCCGGCAACCTCACTTGCGGTTCTAGGCAAGGCAGAACATCTGCATATGACTGATAAACCAACAGAAATTGTTCATGGGCTATTCGCCACCGGCCCCATTCCCCGCCGGAATGCGTTCGAGGATACGGGTGGCCCGTTTTATTGCGACGCACACAAACAACACGAAGACTTGCTGCCGGATGATCAGGCTTTGTATGCCCTGCTGCCCGAAGGTGTGGTGGTGATTTTGGGTTGCTGCCATGCGGGGTTGGTCAATACGCTGGAATACATTAGCGAACTGACTGAAGGTCGCCCCGTCCATGCCGTCATCGGCGGCACCCACCTGCTGCGCGCAAGTGAAGAGCGCCTTGCCTATACGGCCGGGCTGCTGGAAACCCTTAACGTCAAACTCCTTGCACCGAACCACTGCACGGGTTTGAACGCGCAATGCTATTTGCGCCAACGCTTCCCCGAGCGTTTTGCCGAAGCTCCGGCGGGCGCTCGCTTTTACTTTGGACAACCCGCATGAAATCAAGTCAACTTATTGCCATCACCAGTCAGAACCGTAAAACCGTGACCGGCCACGCCGGACGCTGCCGCAAGTTTTGGCTGTATCCTGTCGAGAATGGGCAGATCGGCGAGCGCCGCTTGGTCGAGCTGGCGCTGGAAGATACTTTTCACGGCGGCGGCCGAGGAATGCCGCCCGGACTTGAAGACATTAACGTCTTTATCTCCCAAGGCATGGGCGAAGGTATGGTTCATCGCCTGCAACGTCAGGGTGTCGAGGCTTGGGTCACAAAGGAAACGGAGCCTGATATGGCGCTACGTGCCTATCTGCGCGGCGAACCCAGCGGCGAAGCTGAGACGCATGAACATGAGCACACGCATGATTGATTTTGCGGGCCAGGGACGCGCTGATTTATTCGTTATCGCGAGGAGCCAAGCGACGTGGCGATCCATAAGTTGCTGATTCTGTTGAAGTCATGGATTGCTTTGCTGTGCTCGCAATGACGGTTTGTGAATAAACCAGTGCTTCCTTAAAGTGGATAGCATGAGCATGTGCGCTTTACAATACGCACAATAAGCAAATTAAAGGTCATGACGATGAATCCCTATATCAGCTTTATCGGCGGCGGCAATATGGCACGCGCCCTAACCAGCGGCCTGCTACGCAACCAGCACCCTAGCGAGCGTCTCTGTATCTCCGACCCCAACAACGAAGCACGCGACTTTTTTGCAGACCAAGGCGTGTGTGTGTTAAGTGACAACTCGCAAGCCATTGAACACGCCGACATCATCGTGCTGGCGGTCAAGCCGCAAGCCCTGCATGAGGTTGCGCAAGCGCTTGCGCCTGCTCTTCGCTCTGAGCAACTGGTGATTAGTATCGCCGCTGGGGTACGCATCGACACCCTACGCCGCTGGCTGGGTGGACATCACCGCATCGTGCGCGCTATGCCCAACACCCCTGCCCTTGTACAAGCGGGCGCAACGGGGCTGTACGCACCCAGCGAGGTCAGTGCAGATGAGCGCGCCTTGGCGGAGTCTTTGCTGCGTGCCGTTGGCGTGTGCGTGTGGGTGCCAAGCGAAGCCCTGCTGGATAGCGTGACCGCACTCTCCGGCAGCGGCCCTGCGTATGCGTTCTTAGTCATGGAAGCCATGCAGACCGCCGGCGAAAAACTCGGTCTCGATGCTGCCACCGCTCGTCTGCTCACCCTAGAAACGCTTTTTGGCGCGGCACGTCTTGCGCTTGAATCGAACGAAGACCCTGCCACCCTGCGCGCTCGCGTCACCTCCAAAGGCGGCACCACCGAACGCGGCATAGCCGCACTGGAACACGCCGGTCTCGTTGCCGCCTTTGAGCACGCACTCGAAGCCGCCCGCAGCCGCGCCGCCGAGCTTGCCACTTTAATGGATCAAAGCTAATGGACGCAGCCATGACCCAACCCCTCGTGCTTGTCGTGCGCTTGGTGTTCGATTTAGTAATTATTTTTCTGCTCATGCGCTTTAGCCTGCAACTGGCGCGGGCGGACTTTTACAACCCGGTCAGCCAATCCATCGTACAAGTTACTAACCCGATGCTCGCCCCGTTGCGCCGCGTCATCCCGCCGATTAAAGGGCAAGACACGGCGGCACTGGTGCTGGCGTATGGGTTCGCGCTTATTTTCCTTGTTGTGGCCTACAGCATCGCAGGCCGTCTGCCTAATCCGCTGGTGCTGCTCTTGCTCGCCCCTTTGCATCTGTTGGAAATCGTTCTCGATATGCTGTTCTGGGGTGTCATCATCCACGCCATCTTAAGCTGGTTCCCCAATGCCCAAGGCGCACCCGCCGCACGCGTGCTTAATCAGCTCATGACCCCACTGCTTGCGCCCATTCGCCGCATGATTCCCGAACTTGGCGGCATTGATTTATCGCCCATTGCCCTGCTTTTGCTGTTGCAAATACTCAAAATCAGCCTCGTGCCGATTTTGGTGAGCCTGTTGGTGTGAGCGATTAAAACGTTTAGCTAGAGGGCACAAAGCCGTAGGGTGGATAAGCGAAGCGCATCCACCATGCCGCCCTTGGTGGATGCGGCTTCGCTTTGTCCACCCTAAGGAACTCTAGACCATGTAGCCCGGATGAAGCGAAGCGGGAATCCGGGGCAGCCCGCGCCTGTTACATAGCCTGCCCCGGGTTGACACCCGGGCTACAAGAACTAGGTTGCAGCACCCGCTTGCGAGAGATGACGTAAAACTCCGCGACTGCGTCAAGCCTAAAAATCTCCGTACCCTCTGTGGCTAAAACTGTATTCCACACCCCCGCCGCGTTACCATCCCATCCTCATTTTTGTTGACCCATGCCACCATGCCCGCTGTTCTTCCTCCAGATTCCGTCGGACTTGTCATCCCGCAAACCCTAAACTTTGACGAGCCGCTCGAACTCGATAGTGGCAAGACCCTGCCGTCTTACAATCTGATGATCGAAACCTACGGCGAGCTAAATGCCGCGCGCTCGAATGCGATTCTGATTTGCCACGCACTCTCCGGCGACCATCACGCCGCGGGCTATCACAGCATGGACGATCGTAAACCCGGCTGGTGGGACTCGGCCATCGGCCCCGGCAAACCGATTGATACCACACGTTTTTTTGTCGTCTGCCTCAATAATCTTGGCGGCTGCAAAGGCAGCACCGGCCCGACCTCCATCAACCCGGACACTGGCCGCGTCTTCGGTGCCGACTTTCCCATGGTCACGGTCAACGACTGGGTTCGCAGTCAAGAACGCCTGATGCGCCGCCTCGGTATCGCCCAATGGGCGGCGGTGGTTGGCGGCAGCTTGGGCGGAATGCAGGTCATGCAATGGGCGATAAGCTTCCCGCAGGCACTACGCCATGCGCTCGTCATCGCCGCCGCGCCCAAGCTCTCGGCGCAGAACATCGCCTTCAACGAAGTGGCGCGCCAGTCGATTTTTGCCGACCCGGATTTTCACGACGGCCACTACCTTGAACACCACACCCTTCCGCGCAAGGGGCTGATGCTGGCGCGGATGCTCGGTCACATCACCTATCTGTCTGATGATGCCATGCGCGCCAAGTTTGGCCGCGAACTGCGCGCCGGTAAGATCAATTTTGGCTTTGATGTCGAGTTTCAAGTGGAAAGCTATCTGCGCTATCAGGGCGCGAGCTTTGTCGATCGCTTCGATGCCAACACCTACTTACTCATGACCAAGGCGCTTGACTACTTCGACCCCGCTGCAGCCTTTGAGCACGAACTGTCGCGCGCCTTTGCCGCCACCGAAGCCGAATTTCTGGTCGCCTCATTCACCACCGACTGGCGCTTTTCCCCCGCCCGCTCGCGGGAAATCGTCAAAGCCCTACTCAAAGCAGGCAAGCGCGTCACCTATGCCGAAATCGAATCCGATCACGGCCACGATGCCTTCCTCGTGCCGATTCCCGATTACATGAACGTCCTAAACGCCTACTTGGGGCGAGTGAGCACGGAGGCGCACGCATGAGACTCGACCACGCCATTATCAGCGAATGGATTGCCCCCAACAGCCGCGTACTCGATTTAGGCTGCGGCGACTGCACCCTTTTGCGCGAACTGCGTAACAGCCGCAACACCACCGGCTACGGCCTAGAGCTTGGCATCGACAAACTCGCCAAATGCGTCGAAGGCGGCACGCCGGTGATTCAAGCGAATCTTGACCAAGGTTTAAGCCCGTGGTTCGAAGCGCAAAGTTTTGATTACGTCATCATGACCCACACCCTGCAGGCCATGCGCCATCCTGAACAATTGCTCAAGGAAATGCTGCATGTCGGGCGCGAAGCGATTATCACCTTCCCCAATATGGGCTATTGGAAAAACCGCCTGCAATTTGCTTTGGGCGGACGGATGCCCGTCACCAAAACCCTGCCCTACGGCTGGTTTGACACGCCGAACATCCACCTGTGTACCGTGCGCGATTTTGAAGTGTTATGTGAGGAACAAGGCCTGCGTATCCTTGATCGCGAAATGGTCGATAGCCAACAACGCAGCCGCCCGTTGATGCGCCTCATGCCGAATTTGCTTGCCGAAACGGCGGTATATCGCTTGGCGGCCAAATAGCGCGCATAAAAAACCCGGACATCTCCGGGGTGACGCAAACCTTCAGCCACGAAAAGAGTATTTCTACGCTGCCTGTGGCCAAAAAATACCTTATGCCGCCTTCAGCAGCTTCCCGTTCAAGCCCAAAATGAGCTGCACCGTTTTAAGTTGCACCGCCACAAACGGCAACAGGAGCAAGAAATACACCCAGGAGAATGCTTCTAGCAAGCCTGAGCCTACAAGACCGAAGTTCACAAAAAACACGCCGAACACAAAAAACGCCACGCCGGGGCAGATTAGGGCAAAGGTACCCGCGTCGCCCTTATCGCCGCGCACATAATCACGGAAATAACCCAAGCGATTCATCACTGCCCAGCCAATTAGACCAAACAACACCTGAACCGACAGCACCGCCGTGGTCATCACAAACAAGGATGACGCATCACCATGTGCACCAAAACCTTGATGCAGACCATGGTTCAGGCGAATCCAAGTAATGCCCAGCAGGGTAAGAATCGGGATCAGAATCCACAGGCTTGGGCTCGCCGCCTCGCTGATGCCGTGCTCCATCATGGCATTGAAGCCGGTCACTAACTTAGTCACAGCCAATAGGCTGGCCGTGGCGAAGAAGAAAAGCGACAAAGCAATACTAAAAGCCACCGTGGTTTTTTCCGTACTCATCGCGGCAGGTGCAGCAAGGCCAACAGCAATCATGGCAAGCGCAAAAATTGCAATCATCGGCGCGAGGCTATTGCTGCTGGCAAAATCCAAGCCGCCTTCGCTCAGCACGCGCGCAAAATACGCGACCAAGATGCGCATGGCATACACGCCGACCGCTAAAAACGCCAACAACGCCGCCGGGAACATCCACTCCACCACGCTCCACAAATTCGGCACAAATACCGCGCCGAGCACGAACATCACGTTAATGCTCATGGCCAAGGTCAACGGAATGGTCATCAAGCTAATTTCGGCATTCGACTTCATCATTTTGGGGAAAGCCTCGGTTTTTTTGAATGCTGCATATTCACGCAGATTCCATGCCAGCAGACGGAAATGCAAAAAGGCAAAAAACACAATCACCGCAAGATCAAGTGCAATTAATGCCGAAACCAGCAGATTGTCGCCTGTTAATAACGGCCAAAGATGATTGAAGGTTGCCATCGGCGAACCCGGATGCGGAGTCATAAACAACAGGTAAATGAAAAACGACACTGACAAACCGCCCGCACCCAATGCGGCGAGAAAGTACAAGGGCGAATAACTCGCCCCAAGATTTTTGCGCAACATGCTCAAACTCCATAAGAAATGACTAATGAACGGAGTTTAAGCGAGGAACATGTGCGCATCAACCCAATTGATTAACGGATAAAAAAACATTAGCCACAGAGAACACAGAGTGCACAGAGAAAATCGCCCCCCACATCCTTTGTGTGCTCTGTGGCCTCTGTGTTCTCTGTGGCTCAATCGGCTGTTAAACGATGTTGTTATCAGCTCGTGTAGCCGGGTGTCAACCCGGGGCAGGCTTGAGCATCGGCGCAGCCTCCCCGGATTCTCGCTGCGCTTCATCCGGGCTACAAAAGGCTTTAATAGGACTTACGCAGAATGACGTTTTTACCCCTCCCCCTTGATGGGGGAGAGCGTAGCGAGGGGGTCACTGGGGAGAGGGTGGGGAAGCTGGCATAAGCCTATGATTTGGCAGATGCTCTCGCCCCCTCTCCCCAGCCCTCTCCCGCGAGGGGAGAGGGGGTTAAATCAGGATTTTGCGTAAGTCCTATTTAAGCAATGTCGTGTACGGCCTCAACGCTCGGTGCAACCCGCTGCAAAAAGCTCGTGTAGCCCGGGTGTCAACCCGGGGCAGGCTTGAGCATCGGCGCATCCTCCCCGGATTCTCGCTGCGCTTCATCCGGGCTACAAAGGCTTTAAGCGATGCCGCTTTCTACCTCAACCGTGGCGGCAACCCGCTGCAAAACAGCGGCAAAGAAGCCATCCGTACCATGCTGCGCCGGATCAAGTTTTAACATCTCGCCCACATGCGGCGGGTGAATGCCCTGCGCCGCGAGAATTTCAGCGGCGGACAGCAGCTTAAAATCCGCATGATTGGCCAAAAACTGCTCCACAATACGCTCGTTTTCTTCCGGCAAAATCGAACAGGTGGCATACACAATCTGCCCCGCGGGCTTGAGTAAGCGCACCGCACCGTCCAACAACGCCGCCTGCGTTGCATTCAACTCCTCAAGCTCCAGCACGCGCCATTTCAAATCAGGATTACGTCGCCATGTCCCTGTCCCAGAACACGGCGCATCAATCAACACCCGGTCAAACATGCCTTTATTGCGCTTCAAATGCGCATCGGTCATGCCGCTAATCGCCACCGGGCGCACGTTGGACAGTCCCGCACGGCGCATACGCGGCGTGAGTTTTTCTAAGCGATGCGCGGAAATATCCGTCGCCATCAGGCTGCCCTTGCTCTGCATTAACGCGCCGAGTTGCAGCGTTTTGCCGCCCGCGCCCGCGCATAAATCCAGCACGCGCTCGCCAGGCTTGGGCGCGACCAAATGCCCCACCAACTGACTGGCCTCGTCCTGCACTTCAAACAAGCCCTCCTTAAACGCGGGCAAGCTAAACAGCGGGCGGCGATCATGCCGACGCAGGCCATGCGGCGCAAAGGGAGTAATTTCCGTCGGCAAGCCCAGCTCATCCAGCATGTGCAAAATATCCTCGCGCTTGGCCTTGAGGGTATTGACGCGAATATCCACTGGCGCGGGCTGATTCATCGCCGCGCACAAAGCCAATAATTCATCCTCGCTATACACGTTCAGCAGCCGCTCGGCCAGAACATCCGGCAGGTTGGCACGCACCGCGAGCGGCGCATCATCACTATTGCGTGCCAAATCATCCAAAGCCTGCGCCGCGCCCTGATTGCCTAACCATTTAAGGACAAAGGTTTTATCCGCCCAATCTTGGTCAAGCAAAAACCCCACCACCAGCATATTCCATTGTTTCTCGCCCACGCCCATCCGCCAAGCGAGGCTGCGCCGTTGACGCAACACGCCGTAAACACTTTCCGCCACGATACCGCGATCCCGCGCCCCCATCTGCGGCAGCTTGCGGAAGTGGTGGTACAGCACCTGATCGGCGGGCACCGTGCCTTGGGCGATTTCGCTCAAAATCTCGACCGCAAGCGCAAAGTGGTGATAGCGCGCCTGCGCCTTGCCGCGCGCAATCTGCTGCGCAGGGCGCGGCGTGGCGGGTTGGGTGGGTTCTTCTGGAAAAAGACGTGGCATGAGCGACATAAAATAACCTTAAAAATGAAGCCCGCGTGCTGCGGGCTAGGGCAAATACAGATCAGTTTAACCAAAGAAAATACAGAACTAGGGACGCGCTGATTTATTCATAGGACTTAGGTAAACCGTGGCTTTGCCCCCTCTCCCCTCGCGGGAGAGGGCTGGGGAGAGGGGGTAACAGCCTCACGCATGGCAGAAGACCTGCCTGCCTACCTCCCCACCCTCTCCCCAACCCTCCCCCATCAAGGGGGAGGGAGCAAAACCGCGCGCCTGCATAAGCCCTAAACAACTCAGTCCCTAGATACCCTCTCTGTGCTCTCTGTGCTCTCTGTGGCTAAAAAACAGCTTAAGGCTGGTACTGATACAACCAAGTCTCGGTCAACGGCTTGCCGTCAACTTCCAGGTAAGCGCGCAGCTCAATCGGCTCGCCGCCATCCGCCGCCAGATCAAACTCCGAGCGCCAGCGCGGGGTGTACCAGATTGGTTCGGTGCGCATGAGCGACAATTTGCCACGTGACGCCGTGACGACCACTTTCGGGCGCACACCCCAGGGAATGTTTTTCAGCACCTCGCCATCCCATTCGATAACGAATTTCTTGGTATTGGCGGGATGATCCTTGCCCGGCTCGCCGCCGCGCCCCACGCGCAGCGCCACGGCACGCGCCAAGTCTTTCGGGTAATTGGGTTGCTCGGCCAACCAGTGCAAACGATATTTGAAACTGAAACTCGCCCCGCTGGAGGCTTGTTTGTCCGGCACCCAAAACACGCCAATGTTGTCGTAAACCTCGTCATCCGTCGGAATCTCGATCAACTGCACCCGACCCTTGCCCCACTCGCCTTGAGTCTCAACCCACACACTCGGGCGGCGATCGTAGCTCACGCCATCCAGATAATGGTCGTAATTCCGATCGCGCTGCGACAGACCAAAACCCTTCGGATTATTGTCGGTGAACGACGAGGCAATAATGCGGTTCGGGTTATTCAGCGGACGCGCAATGCGCTCACCCGCGCCCGTCCACATCACCAACGTATCCGAATCATGCACTTCAGGCCGCCAGTCATGTGAATGCGCCGACGGGTATTCGGCATACCAGAACATCGACGTCAGCGGCGCAATGCCCAATCGCTCGACACTCTTACGCATAAAAATATGGTTTTCGATATCCATCACCACACCCTTGGTACGGTGCATGGCAATGCGATATGCACCCGTGACCGATGGCCCATCCAGCAAGGCATACACCACCAGCGGATCGCCCTCTTTTAGCGCTGGCTCAATCCAAAACGAGCGAAAATCAGGAAACTCCTCCGGCTCGCTGCCGCCCACATTCAGCGCAATGCCGCGTGCCGACATGCCGACTTGTCCCAGCTCACCCACCGCACGGAAATAGGAGCCCCCCTGAAACGTCGCCCACGGCTCTTTTTTACGCCAATCGCCATTGCGCGACTCCATCGCCCAAAAGCCCGCAATCGCCGACTCGCCCGGCTTAATCTGATTCATCGGACTCGCAGGGCCATAGTCAAAATAATTAGGCTGGTACACCACTTCCCGCGCCTGTCCATTATCCACCGCAAACACACGCACCGTTTTCTGGAAATACGTACCCACCGGACGGAAGGTTATGGGATACACCGACGGCCCTTTGCGCCACAGCGCAAAATCGTAGTTAAACTTGATCCGCCCCTGCTCGTCGTAATTAATTTTCATCACTGCTTCAGGATTGGGGCGCGGCGGTTCCTTGTAAGCCTTATCCGCCATCTCCTTGGCCATTTTGCGCAGCATGTCAAAATCAAACGGCTGCGCATCGCCAAAGGTCAAGCCCGCCTTATCCGCCTCGGCCAAAAGCTCGGCGGGCAGCATCGCACTCAACGGCAAACCGGCCAAAGCCGCAATAAAACGACGACGCGAAGAATCAACAGACATAAGAACCCCGGAAAAAATTAAATAATTGAATTGGGCACGGGCACTTCTATACATTCGATCAAGCCGATGGATACAAGCCAAAAACAGGCGAAAAAGCGCAGCATACACGTCGTATGTGAGCATTTTGAGCCGGTTTTTGGTGCAGCAGACGCGGCTTCAGCGGATTTATAGAAGTGCCCGCATGATTGTACGTGTTTAACGCAGCGCCTTACACCACTCTGCAAACAAACGCCCATCCCCCGCACACACCGCCGAACGCGTCTCTAGTGTGTTGTTAAACACCGCTTCGCCATCCAGCGTGCAGCTATGCCCGCCGACTTCCTGCAAAATCAAATGCCCTGCGGCGTAATCCCACAAGCCCTGTTTGCCATGTAAGTACACATGAAAACGCCCGGCGGCCACCCAGCACCAATCCAGCGCCACCGAGCCTATCGAGCGTTGCGAACCGTAGGGCTGCTCGCAGGCCATGCGCGTTGCCAGCGCGGGCGCGAGGCGTTTGAAATCTATGCAGGCCACTGTTTTACTAAGTGGAAGATTCGATGCCACTTGCTGCATACGCTCGCCATTGCACCACGCGCCTTCACCGAGTGCTGCGCTGAACACCTCATCGCGCATCACATCCATGACCACGCCCAGCACCACCTGCCCGCCGCGAATCAGTGCCAAGGATGGGCCAAAAATCGGCAAACCCACCGAAAAATTGGTTGTGCCATCCACCGGATCGAGTATCCACAAACCGGTATCCGCCTGCTGCATCAGCGCTTGCTGCTGCTCGGCGCTCATCTCCTCGCCCAAGAAGGGAATTTCCGGCCACAAGGCCGCTAAATCGCGCTGCACCCGGTTCTGCATCGCCGTATCCGCCTCGGTCAGCCACGAACCATCGGCCTTCAAATGCCCGTCCACCTTGCGATAACGCGGCAAGATTTCCTCCAGCGCAGCCGTGCGCAACAAGGCGGCAACATGTTCATGCTTCATCGTTATTCACCTTTCAAAGCGATAAAAAACATCCAGCCCGCTCGCGCGTGTGCCGACCTGCCCGCGAAGCTGGATGGCGCGCGTCCAGTCATACGTCAGCACAATATCTTGCACCCCATTGCCCAAGCCTTGCAGATAGCGCAAATAAATGCGCGGAGACAGATATTTACCGATGGCGAGGCTTAAATCATTCGAGCCGAGTGCCGCCTCAAAGCCCAATTCATCCAGCCCCAAATCTCGTGCGACTGAGTTTTCTGCCAAGTCGCTTGCTGTCGCCAAACCCGCCGCTTGGGCAATTTGCAGCATGGTTTGCGTATTGACACCGCTGCCGGTTTTCGAGGACCGCCCCGTGACCAAGTAAGACAGCATCTCCGATTGCGGCAAGGAGGGCTGCGAGAAAAGAGCAATCTTCGGCGTCGTCGCGCTTCCGGTAACAATCAAACCGACCACCACGTCATCTGCCGTTTGCCGACGCACCGCGCGAATATCTAGCCCCGGATTGCTCAAAGGCGAACTCGCAAACATCAAGCGCCCTTGCTCAATGGTTAAATCCTGCCCATAAGCACGGTAGCGTGCATCCAACACTTGCAGCTCACCTTGCCCCAAAGGCGCGGCTAGGGTCGGCCTATCCAGCACCCGCAGCTGCCCCTGCACCCGTCCCTTAAAGCCCATTCCCTCAATGCGCACATTCTCACCCAACACCAGCAGCACATCTGCCTCCATGACCCCCGCAGGCTCGGGCGGCTCGTCGCCAAGGATACGCACATCGTTGGAACGCTTTACCGCACCCGCGCCAAAGCCACCGACATCAAACAGCGCTTGCGGGACATCCACGCGCCCGCTGATGCGCTGCATGCCTGGCGTGAGTTGCAAGGTCAAATCCGGCGAGGCCTGCACGCTGGCATTCGGCAAGCGCATCACCGTGAGATTTTCGCCGCCCACACGCAGCTGCGCCTGCCACTTGGGAAAATCCGCCAGATCAATACGCCCGTCCAGCGTCGCCTTGCCCGTACCCAACAGAGCCGAACCTTCCAGCGTCAGGTAATTCGACGCATAAGCACGCAGCAACATCCGCCCCTCGGTCACGCGCACGCCAAGATCAGGCAGCACCATGCGCCCTTCCACCAACTGCACCCCGCCGCTCACCTTAGGCTCATCCAGCGTCCCTGCGAGCAACAAGCGCCCCGCAAGTCGTCCTTGCGGCTCTTTGAGCATCGGCAAAAAGCCCGCCAGCAAAGCATTATCTTCAAAACGCAAATCGACATAGCCTTGCATCGGCTGCTTTGGCGGCAAGCCAGCTTCCAAATTCAAGCCCGGCAAGTTCACCTGCATTTCGATGCGGTTCGCAGCATTGATGCCTAGATTCGCCGCCAATTGCCCCGCGCCGCCACCCAAGCTCGCCTCGACACGCGCTGCATCCAGCGCAATATCGCGCCACTCGGGGACACCTTTAAGCTGCGGCAAACCGGTCTGCACACGGGCGATCACATCCTGTCCGTCCACTTCGGCACGAATCTTCAGCGGTGCGCCCTGCGGAGCATCCAGAGCAACAAAGCCCCCTAACATGCCGCGCAATTGCACCGGCTTGCCTTTGAGCATGGCGTTAAGCCCATCGAGATTAAAATCGCTCAACTCCAGCCGCGCCGCCGCACCTTCCTTGCCCGCACGCCATTGCCCTTGCATACAGGCTGTCGCCTTGCCCGGCGGCGTGGTTAATTGTCCGCACCATTTGGGCAGAGTGAATTGATCCGCACCTGCCACCAACTCCACCGGCTGGGTGCTTGTCCACGAGCCGGTCGGCGAGTTTTCCAGCGTCGCCGACTGAATCTGCAAACGCTCCAACGCGCCATCCCATGCGCCTTGCGCGGCAAGATTCAGGCGTAGCCCGTTCGTGTTTTTCTGGGCTTTTTCGGTCTCCGACGCGGGCTTAGAACCCTCCGCACGCTTTTGCAGCGGTGCAGCAGCTCGCCCTTGCACTAACTCAATGCGCAGATCATGCGCCCGCGCCTGTCCGCGCACATCCACATCCAGCGATTCCAACACCGGCTTATCGTCTTGACGTACATCTTTGGCATTCAGTGCCACATTGATGGCGGCATCCGCTTGCAAACCGCCTTCAGCCTGCACCGCCAACGTACCCAAACGAAACGCCTGCCAACCCAAGTTTTGCCCCTGCACATCCGCCTTCACATTCGGCGCAGCAGGCGTACCGCTGACATTAAAATTCGCCTGTGCCCGCCCGCTGGCCTGCGGCACAAACTCCGTTAAATTAGGTGAATCAAGCCGCCCCGTAAGCGCCAACGACTCGCCCAACACGCCTTTAGCCGCAAGCGTACTCGCACCCGAACGCAGGCTTAGCGTCTCCAAATTCAACTCCGGCAGACTCGCCGCCCATGCCTTAATTTCAGCATCCAAACTGGCCTCCAGCGGGTAGCCGCGCAACTGCCCGTGCAGCCGCTCAAACTTCACCGTGCCGATAGGCTTACCCTCCTGCATCTGCCCTGCGCTCTTAGCCACAAAACTCAAATCCCCCGCCCAATCCGGGGCGATAAGCTCAGGATGCAGCCCCGCGACTTGGGCGTTGACATTCCATTGCAAGCCCTCACGCCAACCCAGCCAGCCGCTCACGAGTCCATGCGCCTTATCCTGTTGCAACTCAAGACGCTCCAGCGTCATTCCGCCTTGCGAGCCTTGCGCATCAAGTTCAAGCGCCAGCGTATTGAACTTGGCGGCCAATTCCGGCGGCAACGCCCCTACAAGCAAGGGCTGATCCGCCAAACGCAGCGGCGGAACCTGCAACGCCAGCGTCCAAGGCAGGCCCTCACACATCGGCGCAAGCGTGGCCTCAAGCTCGGCGGTAAACGGCGCACTCAAGGAATGCTGCAGATTAAGCGCCTCCAACGTGCCGCCAAGCTGCCCTTGCCCTGCAAACATCGTCGTCGCTTCCGCGCCCCGTTTGAGCGGCAGATGCCAATCAAACGCCACATCCAACGCATCCTGCGGCTGCAAACTCCATGCGCCGCTCAGGTTGAGATTTGAGCCAACCAAGCCCGCCAAATCCTCCAATTGCACATGCTGAACATGCAGCCCAGTGGACTCAAGTGACACCCGCGCATTCAAATGCGCGAAGATGGGCTGCGCATCCTTCGCCCCTGCCCGCCGCAAACTCACCCCATCCACGAGCAAATCATCCACAAAAATCTCGATGGGCAGGCTCAAACCCTGCCACGGCGGGCTGGCTTCATCTTTGGCTGCGCTTTCAGCCAACTCAATCTGCACACCGGAAAGCCAAAGGCGATCCACCTGCACCTGTCGCTTGAGCAACTCAAGCGGCTGCCAATTCATCTCGGCGCATTGCACATGAACCTGGGTTCCGCCGGCATCAATCAACACATCGTCAAGCTTCATCCGCCCAAAAAGCGAGCCTTCCACCTGCCCAACCTGCACCATGCCCGTGTTTTCCAGCGCAAGCACCAGCATCTTCAGCCCGGATGTCGTGCTGGAAAGCCACAACGCCAGCGCCAAAACCAGCCAGAGCAACAACGCCCCCGCACCCAAAAGCACCCCGAGCACGGCAAAAATCAAACGCAGCACCAGCAGAATCAAAACTCAGCCCCCAAGGAAAAATGCAGGCGAAAACTCTCGTCCTCATTCTCAAAGCCATGCGCCAGATACAGCCCAATCATGCCCACCGGCGAGCGCCACAATCCACCCAACCCCGCGCCTGTTTTCAGCGCAATATCCGTACCATTAAACGCATTACCCGCATCCACAAACGCCGCTACACCGAACGGATTTTTGAACATCCACTGATATTCTGCGCTCATCACCAGCAAATGCTCGCCGCCTGTCACATGGCCCGCCGCATCCGTCGCCCCCAGCGACTTGTAAGCATAGCCGCGCACGCTTAAATCGCCGCCGGTGAAATACCGCAGCGAAATCGGTACTTTATTGAAATCCTTAGACAAACTCGTACCTAGAGTGCCGCGCAGCAAAATCTGATCGTATTGGCGCACTGGCAGGGTCAAGCCACCATTCAGGCGCAACTGGGTCAACGATGTGCTGGACAACATCGAGCCGAGTGTCGTTTGCACATCCGCATCCCAGGTCATCAGCATCTTCCGTCCCCACACCCGAGGACGATAAAACAGCGACACCCCCGGCATAAACATATGCCCATACAAATTCGGCGCATTGTTGATATTGTCTTCTTCATACAGCATCACTAGCCGCGCTTGCCGCCGCCATGCGCCCTTCACATCATTTGCCGAAAGCTGCAAAGACAGCGCTTTGGTGTCCACATCGTCCAACTGCTCCAAGCGACTGCGCAAACCTAGCGAGAAAAAATCCGTACTGGGATTCCCCCCCACCTCAAAATCCTTCATGCCGAACAAACGATCCGTACCACTAAGCGGCTTAATCCACGGACGGCGCAATTCAAAATCGCCCTGCACATCACGCTCAGACAAACTGAGCTTGCTATAAAAACGATCCCCGCGTGCATTCAAAAACCGCCGATCCATTTCTGCCGACACCCGCGCCCCGGTGTCCGTGCCATAGCCCACACCGAAGGCGTAGCGCGTCTGTTTGCGCGTGCTTAAATCGGCACTCACATCCACCGTATGCGTCTTGCGATTGGGCGTGGGGGAAACTTCCATGCGCTCGAAAAACTGGGTGTCCGACAAAATGCGCTGAAATTCCAGCAGGCGCGACACACGATAGGGCTCGCCCTCTTTCCACGGCACATAACCATCCAGCAAGGCCTGCTCAAACAGCATCGGCCCTGCCTGATTGAAATGCGTCGCGCCAAAACTGTAGCGCGTGCCGCTCTCCAAGGTCAGGAACACCTGTGCGGTATCGGTGTTTGGATCAACCAAAATCTCATGCCGCGTGTACGTTGCATCCAAAAAGCCTACATCCTGCGCCAATTGCAGCCAGTTGCGCTTGAACGTCTCATACGGCGCATGCACGAGCGGCGCATTCACAATTAAAGGAAAGGTTTTGGCAAAATTATTCACCCGCCGCTGCTCCAGCGCCCCGCCCAGCAACACCACGTCCACTTGGGTGATGCGCACAATCGGGCCCGGGGTAATGTTCAGAGTAAGCAACCAACCGTTCGGCGTAGTTTCTAGATCGGCGCTCACCTTAGCGCGATAAAACCCCGAAGCCTGCATCGCCTCCGCCGCCTCGCTTTCGGCACGCACAGCGAGATTACCTACCAGCAAATCATCCAAGTAAGCGCTTTTGCGCTGGCGCTCCGCCGTCAGCGAATTCAGCACATCGGCCTGTAAGTACTCCGGCAGACCCACGAGCTTGATGTCAATCGTGCGCCCATTGGCTTGTTCTGCGTTCTTCTCCGCATTCTGTTCAGCGGGCGGGCTTTCGCTCCCCTCTCCCCTCGCGGGAGAGGGACTGGGGGAGAGGGGGGCAGCCTCTGCCGCAGCCTCCGCACGCGGCTCTAACCACCATTCATCCTCATTCGCCCATGCTGTACCCAAACACAACAACGCAAGCAAGAGTAGGAGTAGGGTGGATAAGCGAAGAACGCGCAGCTTACGATAGACCGCATCCACCAAGGCGAAATCGGTGGATGCGCTTCGCTTATCCACCCTACAAAAAAAAGCCTCTAAAAAGCTCCTCATCGTCATTGTGAGCGAAGCGAAGCAATCCACAGCCGCAACGAACGCAGCTTGGATTGCCACGGCCTCATGCCTCGCAATGACGGATTTTGCAGCCCGCCAAGACGGTAGGCATGAACCTATGCCTCCAGTGCGAGAGCTCATCCGCCCAAGCCCTCCAACAACGCATTCACCCTAGAGAGCGACACTGGCATCGCGGTTTTCAATTCCTGCGCAAACAACTGCACTCGCCACTCCTCCAGCATCATGTTCAATTCATTCGACACGGTTTTAAGTTTCGCACAACGCAGCAAAACCGGCTCTAATTGCGCCCAAGCCTGTTTTTCACGCTCAGGATTCTGTTTGAGTCGCTCCAGCCGTCGCGTCATGGCCTGCACATACACAGGCAAACGTTGCCACAACGCAGGCGGCGTGGCACGAATAAAGTCCCGCGCAAACAACACCGCAAGCTGCGCCTGCATATCCTTCACCGCCACGCCATACGCGCTTGATGCCTGCTGCAACGCCGTTTGCACGCCTTGCACCGCCTGCAACACCGCTCGCAAACGGCGTAAGGCCTCCAGCCCTTCGGCATACAAACGTGGACGACACTTTTCCACCTGGCGGGCAAACGCCTCGGTCTCACGCGGCCATTCACTCGGCGCAATATCCCCCACAAACACCGCCCGCGCCACCCGCCACACCACTTCATCCTGCATGTCCGCGCACGGCTTATCCACCCCCTTGAGCGCAGGCAAGGCCGAATACAACAGGCACAAAGCATTATCCCGCGCCACTTCACGCTTGAGCGACTTAACCTCCTCACGCGCCGCCAGCACAAACAAGCGCGTCAACCCCTCCGCCGTCGCCTGCGCCGCCGCCTCCGCGGTATCCATCGGTTGCAGGGTCACGCTCTCGCCCGCGTCAATCAAAGCCGGATAGACCGTGGTGGATTGCCCTTGCGCCTCCACTAGAGCGACCTGCGGCAAAGCTGCAAAATCCCATTCCACCAAACCCTTGCGCGTCTCAAAACGCTGCACAAACGCCCGCTTGGCTGCACCGCCCAGCGCCTGCTGCATCTCGGTTAAATCGCGTCCGCTGCCGCGCACTTCACCCGCATCGTCCACCAACTCCACGCGCAAGCGCAGGTGCGGCTCAATATCTGCCAACGGCCACTCGCTCGGCTCAATCTTGGCCCCCAGCATCGCTTGCGCCTCGGCAGACAAACGCGCAGGCAAACTGCCTGCAGGCGGCCAGTCGCGCACCCCATCCAAAATGCGCTCGCACAACGCCCGCGCCACATCCGGCGCAGGCACCAACTGACGGCGCTGGTTTTTGGGCAAGGCGCGAATCAGCGCCTCGACTTTTTCCTGCAACAGCCCCGGCACCAGCCACTCGGCAGCCTGCACATCCAGCCGATTCAGCTCGGCGAGCGGCACACGCGCCGTCACCCCATCATCCGCCGCACCCGGCTCAAAGTGATAACGCAACGCGACTTCCAACGCACCCAGCCGCAAACGATCCGGCAAGCGCCCGCCCATGACCGCCTCCGCCTCATGGCGCATCAAATCCTCACGCGCAAGCCTCAAGGCGACATCCAGTGCCTTATCACGCCGCAACGCCGCCGCGAGCGTCACCCCATCCACCACCTCCGGCGGCAAGGCGCGCTCAAAAAACGCGCTCAGCACCGCATCGTCCACCAAAATATCCGGCCTACGCGCCTTGGCTTCCAAGGCCTGAATTTCGGCAATCAGGCGCTGATTGTGCTGAATAAACGGGCTGTTTTGCCAAGGGAGCCTAGCGCGCTCCGTCGCTTCCCCCCTCTCCCCAGCCCTCTCCCGCCAGGGGAGAGGGGGCAAAACCCCGCAGGCTTTCATGTCGGTGCGAACCTTGGATGCTGGCGCTGGATAGCTCCCTCCCCCCTGGCGGGGGAGGGTTGGGGAGAGGGGGGGCGGCTCAAGCAGTGCAAGGTGTATCGCCTCCAACACCCCCTCCAAATTCCCCAACACCTCATTATTCCAAAACTGCAAAACGCGAAAACCTTGTTCACGTAACCACGTATCCCGCGCTTGATCGTAGCCCTTGGCCTCTGCGTGTTGACTACCATCCAGCTCAATCACCACGCGCCGATCCAAACACAAAAAGTCCACGGTATACGCGCCGAGGGGCTGCTGGCGACGAAACTTAAACCCTTCAAAACGATGAGCGCGCAAGTGTTGCCAGAGCTTTTGCTCAACCTCAGTCTGGTTGCTACGCAACTGGCGAGCGAAGTCACGGGGGGATAGATGCCGTGGCTGGTCTGCAAGACCGCTCCCCCTCTCCCCAACCCTCTCCCGCGAGGGGAGAGGGGGAAAATCCTCGCCATGTTGAGGCCGTAAGCCGAAATCGTGCTTTTCTCCCCTCCCCCCTCGGGGGGGAGAGCT
Source organism: Halothiobacillaceae bacterium (assembly GCA_050178405.1). Taxonomy (GTDB): domain Bacteria; phylum Pseudomonadota; class Gammaproteobacteria; order Halothiobacillales; family Halothiobacillaceae; genus Thiofaba. The sequence goes on along the minus strand of JBFXGB010000001.1, from coordinate 34,407 downwards.
TGCGAGGGGGCAGGTTGGGGGAGAGGGAGCTGACCACGCATGACCCGCATCAACCTCCAACGCTTGCAACACCCCCTCAAGAATGAAAATCCGCCGTGCATCCACAGGGTTAATCGCCGCGTAATTCACCGCCCGCCGCAACACCACCGGCAAGCCGTACAGACTCAAGGTTTCAAACGCCGCCACCCGCCCAGAATCCGCCTGATAATGTGGCTCGCTCACTTCACGGTTGAGTAAATGCCGCGCCAGCGGCTCAATCCAGCGCGGGTTAATCGCTGCATTCACCGCCCCCCACACCCGCGTGGTTTCCAGCCATTGCGCCGACATCAACCACTTCGGCGGCAATTTCACCAAAGCCGAACCAGGATGAATCGCCAATTTGCGCCCCTTCACTCCCTGATAGCTCACCATTTCGCGCTTATCCTTTGCGGGATTCGTCTTGCGCTTGTCTTCTTCGCGCAGCGCCAAATGCCCAAGCAAGCCCGTCATCAAGGCGCGATGCACCACATCCTCCGAAACCGGCGCTTCATTTTCATGCACACCGTCCTCGTGAAACAGGCCGCGCAATTCCTGATGCAAGGCACGCCACTCACGCATCCTGACAAACGATAGAAAGTTTTTTTCACACAAAGCGCGCAATTTAGCCTGCGAGAGATGCTTTGCCTGTTCATCAAACCACGTCCACAGGCTTAACAAACTCAAAAAATCCGACGTGGTATTTTTCCATTGCGCGTGTGCCTGATCGGCAGCTTGCTGACGCTCCGGCGGGCGCTCACGCGCATCTTGCACCGTAAGCCCGCTAACAATCACCAGCATTTCAGCGAGGCAACCGTCATGCTTGCCCGCCAACACCATCCGCCCCAAGCGCGGATCAACTGGCAAGCGGGCAAGCTCGACACCAAGCTTAGTCAAACGGCGCGTGTCATCCACCGCCTGCAATTCAAACAGCAAATCATACGCCGCCTTGATTTGCCGCCCGTCCGGCTTGTCTAAAAACGGGAAATCATCCACATGCCCAAGCTGCAAGCTCTCCATGCGCAAAATCACCGCCGCAAGATTGGTGCGCAAAATCTCCGGATCAGTGTGCGCAGGGCGTTTGGCAAAATCGTCCTCGGAGTACAAACGAATACAAATGCCCGCGCCCAGCCGCCCGCAACGTCCCGCACGCTGGCGCGCGGCCGCCTGGCTAATCGGTTCGACCTGCAAACGCTGGATGCCCGCGTGTGCCGAAAAGCGCGAAACACGCGCCAAACCGGTGTCAATCACATAGCGAATGCCCGGCACGGTGAGCGAAGTCTCCGCCACATTGGTAGCCAGAATAATCCGCCGCCCGCCGTGCTTTTGAAACACCCGTGCCTGGTCTGCGGCGGAGAGACGCGCATACAGCGGCAAAATCTCCGTCGCGCCCAAATGCCGTGGCACGGGATGCTTGCGCAGCGCCTCTTCCGCTTCACGAATGCCGCGCTCGCCATCAAAAAACACCAGAATATCGCCCGCACCCTCCAAGGCCAGCTCGTCCACCGCATCCAGCAAGGCACGCGGCAAATCGCGGTCACGGTCATCATCATCGCCCTGCACTGGCCGATAACGCATCTCAACAGGGTAAGTGCGCCCTTCCACGGACAAAATCTTAGCGCCATCAAAATGCGCGCTAAAGCGTTCCACATCCAAAGTCGCCGAAGTCACAATCAGCTTAAGATCAGGGCGCTTGGGCAACAAACGCTTCAAATAACCGAGCAAAAAGTCGATATTCAGACTGCGCTCATGCGCCTCGTCGATAATCAGCGTGTCGTATTTAGAGAGCAGCGGGTCGCTATGAATTTCCGCCAGCAAAATACCGTCAGTCATCACCTTAATCAGCGTGCTATCGCTCACCTGTCCGGCAAAGCGCACCTGAAAACCCACCTTGTCGCCCAGCGGCGTGTCCAGCTCCTCGGCGATGCGCGCCGCCACCGAACGCGCGGCAATGCGGCGCGGCTGGGTGTGGCCAATCAGCCCGCGCACCCCGCGCCCGGCTTCGAGTGCAATCTTCGGCAACTGCGTGGTCTTGCCCGAACCGGTCTCGCCGCACAACACCAACACCTGATGCTGCTCCAAAGCGGCAAGAATTTCCTCGCGCCGCAACACCACCGGCAAATCCTCAGGGTATTGAATTTCGGGCACTAAAGCGCGCCGCGTAGCCACGGCTTGCGCAGAGGCCGCGACCTGCGCGCCAATTTCCGCCAGACTTTTATCCGTCGGCAGCCCTTTGGCCGCACGTTTTTTCAGCCCATGCAAACGCTGACGCAGCGCATGGACATCGCGGGTAAGGCAGTTATCGAGTTGATTTATAAGCTCGGAAAGTTCGGGGACGGTCATGCGGTGAACACGATGGGCGATTCGAAGAAACAGGGGCGCTCAACATACCTTGCGCATCAGCAAAACGCCATTGCCCCAACGCCAGACCTTGTAACGTCCAATCGCCCACCGCCCAGCGAATCAGGCGCAACGTCGGAAAACCCACCGCTGCCGTCATGCGCCGCACTTGCCGATTACGCCCCTCGCGCAAAGTCAGCTCCACCCACGAAGTCGGAATCGCGGCACGAAAACGCACCGGCGGGTCGCGCGGCCAAAGCCAAGCTGGTTCGTCGATGCGCCGCGCTTTCGCAGGCAAGGTCATGCCATCGTTGAGCATCACGCCACGCGCAAGCTGCGCCAAAGCGGCATCGTTCACTTCGCCCTCAACCTGCGCCAGATAAATCTTCGCCATTTTGCGACGCGGATCACTAATCTGCGCCTGCAAACGCCCGTCATGGGTCAGCACCACCAAGCCTTCGCTATCCCGATCCAGCCGTCCTGCGGGGTAAAAACTTGGTTGATCGACAAAATCCGCAAGCGTCGCGCGCCCCTCGCCGTCGGTGAACTGGCAGAGCACGTCAAAGGGTTTGTTCAGCAGAATCAGAGCAGACATGACACAAGATAGCGACGAGCTTAATTAAAGAATGGTCGCATTGAAACATTCAATGGGTGTTGCCGCAAAACCTAGCTTATAACTCATTTACGACAACCCAAGTCGTGCTGCTTAATTTTTCGGAGAATCGATCATGTTGACTCGTAACCTCATCCTCGCCTGCGCACTTGGTCTTACCCTACCCACTGTTTCAGGCACTGCCTTTGCCGAGGATATCGACAAGCGTAGCGCTGCGCCGATCAAAGTGGTTTACCACGTTAGCGAGGACGTACAACAAGCCAGCCGCGCAATCGGCAATATTCGCAACCAGCTCAAAACCGACCCAACAACAAAAATCGTCGTGGTTACCTACGGCGCGGGCATTGATTTTCTACTTGAAGATGCGGAAAACGCCTCCGGCGGAAAATTTGCACCCACACTTGAAGAACTCAAAACCGCTGGCGTTGAATTTCGTGTGTGCAACAACACCTTGCTGTCTCGCAAAATTGATCCGAAAACCTTGGTTAAACAAGCCAGCATCGTACCGTCTGGCGTTGTCGAAGTGAGCAAACTGCAGGCACGAGAAGGCTTTGTTTACTTTAAGCCGTAAATGGCCTACACATTTAAATCTGCAAACACATCCGGCACGTATCCGGAGGTTATACATACATGCCAAGTAAAAGAGGTATCGCGACTGAAATGGCCGGACATATCAGAAACCAACGCTCCCAAGCGAAACACTCAGTGCGCTGAAGTAACAAACCTGAGAATCCCCTCCTTATCGGTGTAAGGCATCACCGTCACCTGCTCCTTTTGGAGATCATCGACAATGTCTTCATAGGCTCGCTCCCGTGCATCGCCCGTAGCCGCCCCCTGCACCGCGAACAACACCTGCTCAGGCAACATCCTCCGCTTGCGAAGCTGCTTGATCCGCATCAGCCATTGCCCTCCGTGCTCAATGATTTTGGTAGGCTGCTCGTGCGCAAGGTGCAGAGGCTTGATAACTTTGAACGGCTGATGGTCGCGCTGCTCCACGAACGGGAAGGCCACATGGTAGTCCTCGTCGCCGACCTCCACTCGCTCGAAGCGCTCAATAAGGCGAGCCTGAAACAACCACTTACGTAAGCCGCGCTCCATAACGCTCTCCCTGTATTCGCGGGTCACAAAGCTACGCTCGACGTAGTGGCCGTACAGATCATTCAACGCAGCGGTGAGATCGTCCGCCAGCAAGGCACGCGGCTCGCTAAACTTGATGACCGTCTCGCGCGGACGAACGATCTCTGTAAACAGGTTTCGTGCGAACTCTATGTCATTGAATTTGTAGCGCTTGTCAAACCCGTGTTGGCGCAGCACCCCAGCGACGCGCTCCAACTCGGCTTGCAGATGCTTCATCGTGGCTTTGAACACTTGTGCATCTAGCGGCTCAAAAAAGCGCGTAACACGAGCATGCCTCTGGATCATCAGTTTGAAGGCAAAATGACGCTGCGCGGGAGCCATCAGAATGATGCCCACATTGGCAAATTCACCCGTCTCCACGAAAGGCATGAAGCGAACAATCGCATACAAGCAAGGAGTCTTCTTCATTTCAAGCTCCAAAATTCATCGTCCCAGCACCGCATCAGCATCCGTTTGACGGCATCGAAATCAAAGTCCGTAGGCATGGTTTGCTGAACATCAAAAAACCGCCATTCAAGTGGAACAGTATTGCAGATATCCGCCCAATCTTTCATTACCTTCTCGAAACGCGCCGAGTAATCCTGTTGAATCACACAGTCACGCAAAAGTTCGTGACTCTGCCCCCAAAATGCATGCACACCCACGAACTCATGGGGAGCGCAGCTCGGGTCGAACGCCTGATTGTGGTCAATCACCACTAAACGCCCCTCGTCGATATTCCAGAACAAGTTGGGGTTACCGCCCGCTTCAGTCAGGGTGCGGTCGCTATTGCACACCCACCAGTCGAAAACCAGCACATCGCGCTGCGTCTCATCTGGCACATGCTCAAGATGACTCACCGTAAGCTCAACGACTGAAAGCTTGCGCGAGCCAAACGCCAGCCCCGCACCCAGATCATTCCGATCATCACGCATAGCAACGGTCAAAAGCTCTTCGGAAATATGTACCAACCCGAACGGCGCAACCGGCAACCCCAGCCGCAAGGCCAACTGCCCAGCAACCCACTCACAGATCAGGCTGCGATGCCCCGCACCCCGCCCCTTCACAAAATAGACAAAACCATCTTCCCCTCGGCAGATGAACGGCCGGGTTATGCCTTGTTCTGAGCGGTCGATAATCTCAACGATTTCAATGCTCAAGCAGCCACCTCAATCAATGCTTTTCTATAAAACATTCCATATTTCAGAATGTTATCTTAGCGCAATAACCCAAGCCGCCGTCATCATCCAGCCGGCTGAACCGGTGTACCACGTCCAGCCGCCGCGTCCGTTGTGCGGCGCGACACCGTACACATCGGCGGCGATGACATACGGTTCAGCCATGTAGCGTTCGGTGTCTTGTTGCGTCGATGTGTGGCGAATAGGGCTCATCATGCTCAAAAGTTGCAGCGCCTTGTCTTTTTGCCCCGCTTGAGCAAACGCCATCACTGCCCACAGCGCCGCGTGGGTATATTGCCCGCCGTTTTCGCGCACGCCAGCCACATAGCCCTTGATGTAACCAGGGTCGTGCGGGGTTTTATCAAACGCAGGGGTGAGCAAGCGGATAATGCCGACATCTTTGTCAATCAAACGCGCATCCATGTCGCGCAAAACCTGCTCAACACGCTCCCCAGTCGCCGTGCCTGTGAGCACCGCCCATGCTTGGGCGAGGGTGTCAATCTGGCATTCGTCAGAAGTCGTGGAACCCAGTACCGCGCCGTTGTCGTACCACGCGCGGCGATACCATTCGCCATCCCAGCCTTCCGAGTTCAGCGCCGCGAACAGCTTGGCACGATGCGCGCGGTATTTTTCAGCGCGCGCAAGGTCGCGGCGCGCTTCGCACAGCGGAATAAAGTCGCCCAAGATGGCATAAAGGAACATGCCCACCCATACGCTCTCGCCTAAACCTAAGCGCCCGACGCGGTTCATGCCGTCGTTCCAATCGCCCGTGCCCATCAGCGGCAGGCCGTGCTTGCCCACCGTCAGCGAACGATCCAGTGCGCGCAAGCAATGCTCGTACACATCGCCTTGTGTGCCGGAATCGGTCGGAATCATAAAGCGCTCATCTTCGCCTTCATCGAGCAGATCGCCGCTTAAAAAACGCACCTTTTCGTCGAGAATCGCCGTATCGCCCGTGTGCTGAATGTATTTGGCGCAGGCGTAAGGCATCCAGAGCAAATCATCGGAAAAGCGCGTGCGAATGCCGCGTGAACTGCCGTCGGGATACGGGTGCCACCAGTGCAGCACGTCGCCTTCGACGAACTGATGGGCGGCGTTGCGCAGAATTTGCTGGCGGGTCAGATTCGCATCATGGCGGATCAAATTGAGCGCATCCTGCAACTGGTCGCGGAAGCCGAACGCGCCGCCGGATTGGTAATACGCCGTGCGCGCCCAGATGCGGCAGACCAAGGTTTGGTAAGGCAGCCAGTGGTTGACCAAAATATCCACCTCCGGCTTGCCGGTATGCACCTGCGCCTTGGCGGTAAAGTTTTGCCAGAAGGTTTGCACCTGCTGCAAGGCCGCATCGACCGCGCCAGGATGACGCAAGCTGTTGAGCAGCGCCGCCAAACCCGCCGCATCATTGGTTTCGCCCAGTACAAAACTCAAGGTGCGCTTATCGCCCGGGTCAAGAGTGATTTGCGCTTGCAAGGCGGCGCAGTCCAGCTCCATCCCCGTAGAACCATCCAGCGTGATAGCTTGCTCCAGCGCCTGCGGATTGGCCGGGCTGCGGCCTTGGCCAATCACGCTTGCACGGTCAGAACTGTAATGCAGCGCATCGGCAGGGTTCAGCAGCGCGGCATAGGCCGTGGCGTGGGCAAAATCGCCTGCCTTGGGGTTGCGGGCGATTAAGGCGTGCGCCGCCGCATCCCATGCGGTTTCAAGGTGCGGCGCGGTGTTTTTAGGCTCAACACCCAGCACCAGATGGTTGACGTTGAAAATGGATAAACGACGCGGCTGATCGGACAGATTACGCAGTTCGATGCGCACAATCCGGCACGACACATCCAGCGGCACAAACACCGTGCTCTGCTGCTCAAGATCGCCGCTAACATGCTGGAACTGACTGTAGCCCAAGCCATGACGCACGCTGTAATCCCCCGCACCCGCGACGGGCCCTGGCAAAGGCGACCAATACAAGCCGGCATCCTCGTCGCGGATGTAAAACGCCTCGCCGTGCGGGTCAATGACCGGATCGTTGTGCCACGGGGTCAGACGATGCTCGCGGCTGTTTTGCGCAAAGGTGTGCAGCGCGCCGGATTCGGTGACGATACAGCCCGCGTTATGCGCATTGGCGAGCACATTCGACCAAGGCAGCGGCGGGCGCTTGAGCGTGCCATCGGCCTGTTTGGGCAGACGGATGACGTACTCGTTACCAGCCGCATTAAAACCGCCGTAGCTGTTTTCAAATTGCAGCAACTCGGCGGCATGGTGCGGGGCACGGGTGCAAGCGACCCCATGGGTTGCGGGGCGGGCGATTGGGTTGCCCCCCCTCTCCCCCAGCCCCTCTCCCGCCGGGGGAGAGGGGGGTAAGGCAGCCTGTGCATGAGCGGGATTTGCTCCCTCCCCCCCAGCGGGGGAGGGCTGGGGAGAGGGGGAAGCCAACAACGCCAAAGCAGCGTCCCGATTCTCCGCCACACCCAACACAAACGTCACTTCACGCTCTGCGCCCGCGCCTAGCTCCAACACCGTGCGCAAGCTCAAGCACGCATCCAGCACATTGCCCGCCGTTTGACTCAATTCGCCACTCAATAGAGCCTGACTCAATAACGCTTGCGGCGCAGCCAAAGAACGCCCCCGACCAATAAAACGCATCCGGTCGGTTTCAAAGCCTGTCACCTTCGCGCCAAGCAAACCATGCACCAGCAGCGGAAAACGCTCATCCGCCCCACGCGGACGGCGATTGGCCAATAACGCCCCAGCAACAGCTTCGGTCTGCACAAAGAGCTTGGCAAACGCCGGATGCCCCGCATCGGCGGCGGCGTGGTGAATCACGGGTTCAAGATACGAGGTCAGCTCAATACGACGCGGCGTGTCGCCCAAGTTTTTCACCCACACACGGCGCAGTTCGCGCCCGTCCGCCAGCGTCACCGTCATGTGTGCCTCAATGCCATGCGCCCGCTTGACGAAATGCGCGGCGGATTCAGTGAACAGATGCCCGCTCTGCATCGCCGCTATCTCCGGCACCGGCTGGCTGCCGAGCGACCAGAATGCCCCCGTATCCACATCACGCAGATAGATAAAAAAGCCCAAGCTGTCTTCAAGCAGGTCGCCATGCCAGCGCGTCAGTTGCAACGCGCCGAAGCTCGATTCGCCTGCACCGGAGGAAGTGAGCATGACGTTAAGCGCTGCGTTGCTCAAAATATGCGTGGACATAGGTGCGCTCTCGAAAAGGGAAAGAGGAAATTAGCCTTTCATGCTGCCTTGCGCAAGCCCGGCAATATACTGTTTCTGCAAGATCAAAAACACGATTAGCACGGGCAACACGGTTAAGGTCGAAGCCGCCATCATCAGCTCGGTGTCTTGCACATGTTCGCCCGCAAGGTTGGCTAGCGCGACGGGCAGGGTGTAGAGGCTGCCGTCGGAGAGCACAATCAGCGGCCACATGAAGTCGTTCCAGCTGCCCATAAAAGTGAACAGCGCTAGTGTGGCCAGAATCGGACGTAGCATGGGCAGGACGATTGACCAGAACAGGCGGAATTCGCTCGCGCCATCCAGGCGCGCCGCATCCAGCATGGCATCGGGGATATTTTGTGCATATTGGCGCACCAAAAATATGCCGAAAATACTGGCTAAAAGCGGCACGAGAACGCCGGCGTAGGTGTTAATCAGCCCCAACTCTTTTAGCAGCAAAAACAGCGGCAACATGGCGACTTGTGCGGGGATGACCATGGCGGCGAGCAGGCTGCGGAAGATCGCCTCGCGCCTGGCAAAGTGCAGTTTGGCGAAGGCATAGCCCGCCATGGCGTTAATCAGAGTCGCAAGTACGGTCGCAAGCAGGGCAATGAGTGCGCTATTGAGCGCATAGCGCCCCATGTCCATGCGTGTGAAAAGGTCGCGGTAATGATCTAAGGTGGGCGTGCTGGGCCATAAACGCGGCGGAATGGCACTGGCCTCGCCCGTGGGCATGAAAGAGGCGGACAGCATCCACGTAAACGGTGCTAATGTGAGCAGGGCAAGCGCCACTAAGGCCAAGTGTAAAAGAATGCGTTTTGTCATGGTCTGCGTCTAAAATGAGGTCAATTTCTATATTTTTGGTCATAAACATGGACAATATCTCAACGCTAAGCACTTTTGCAGCGACCAGTTTTGCCTTGATGAATCCCTTGGGCATGTTGCCGTTGTTTATCGCTTATGCCAATCAGCTGGATAGCGGGGCGCAGCGTTGGCTGGCGATTTTACTCGCCGGAACCGTGTTTGGGCTGACCTTGCTTTTCTTGCTGACCGGCAATGCCATTCTTCATTTTTTTGGCATTTCGCTAGACTCTTTCCGCATTGCCGGAGGCGTTTTGTTGTTGATTATCGGCATTCACATCGTACTGGGTAACTCAAGCAAAACCGCGCAAGAGTTAGCGGTTGGGGTGAAGACCAATGATTTCGGTGAAGCAAAAGCGGTCTATCGGCAGATTGTGGTGCCTATGGCCATGCCTCTTTTGGTGGGTCCTGGTCTTATCGCGAACCTTATTCTTTACGCGGGCGAGGCGCATGGTGAGCACGATACGATGCTGACGATGGGGCTTGCGGGCGTTTTGTTTCTTTTATCTGTATTGACTGCCATTATTTTGTCCAGTGGTCAGTTTTTGCGCCATGCCCTTGGGGATGTTGGTCTGACCATTATGACGCGCGTGCTCGGTCTTTTGGTCGCCGCCATCGGCATGCAGTTCATTATTACTGGAGGGAGTAATGTTATCATCCAAGATATTGCCCCTGCCATTCTTAAACTTCATTAACTTTTAGGGTATTTCTATGAAACGTTTTGCACTGATTTTATCCATTCCTTTATTGGCGGCGTTGTCGGCCTGTACGCAGGAAACTCAAAACAATATTGGTCGCTCGATTAATAACTGGACGGGTGTTGATGGGGTCTTGGAAGTGTATTCCGGCGACAAAGTGGTCAAACGTTTTATCAAAGTGGATAAATTGTCCACCGCGCTGGGCACCAGCGATGGTAAAGATCGCCCGTATCGTTTTGGCTATGGCATTTTGGATTCTAATCTCAACGGCCTGGCCGATGCGGGCGAGAAGAAAGTCTATTTCGAGGTCAGCGATTATTCGACCCCGTATGTGTTTTATGAAAACCCGTCCTAATTATGTAACCGCATATGCCTGAAATATCTCGTTTTCTTGGAATTGTCATTTACATGTATTGGAGCGAGCATAATCCTCCACATTTTCATGCTTTTTATGGCGACTATGAGATTATCGTTAACATTAAGAGTGGTGTCGTGCATGGCGCTTTTCCAAAACGTGCATTACGCGCCGTTTTGGAGTGGCTTGATTTACACCATGCCGAACTCATGGATAACTGGCAGCTCGCGCAAGAAGACAAAGCACTTAAATCCATTGAGCCCTTGGAGTAATCGGTATGATTTTACATACGACTGGCGTTAAATATCTTGGCGATTATCAGCTCTACCTAAGCTTCAATAATGGCGAAGCGGGCGTGGTTGATCTAAGTCAGCGCATTAAAAGCGGGGTATTTACCGCATTGCGCGACCCTGCGCTCTTTGCAACGGCATACCAACACCCCATTGCGGGTACTGTGGCATGGCAGGGCGGGCTGGATTTGGCTCCTGAATACTTACTTGAACTTATGCAGCAGCAACAGCAGCAGCGACGTGCTGCATAACGTCATATCCATAGGACTTACGCAAAACTTGGATTTAGCCCCCTCTCCCCTCGCGGGAGAGGGTTGGGGAGAGGGGGTACAAACTTTGCCAGAACATAGACTTGCACCAAATTCACCACCCTCTACCCCACCCTTCCCCGTCAAGGGGGAGGGAGTTAAACAACCATTCTGCATAAGTCCTAATCCAATCGGAGAACGGTGATGAACCCATTTCTGCAGCGCCTGTTTCTTGCTATCGCGATATTCGCATCATCCGCAGCGTATGCCGTCGAAGTACTGCCTCTGACCGATTTACGTGCTGATCTAGCGGAAGCCAAGGCGCTCAATGTGCCGATTCTGCTGCTGATTCACAGCCAAGGCTGCACCTACTGCCACTATGTGATGGAAGATCATCTGCGCCCGATGGTGCTTAGTGGGCAATACACCAAGCGCGCCTTGATTCGGCAGTTGGCGGCTGATGAAGCGGCGGATTTATTGGATGCGACAGGCAAACCTATCCATGCCAAGGACTTTGCTCGCAGCTTGAGTGTACGTTTTTACCCCACGGTGCTGTTTTTGGATGCCCAAGGCAAGCCGATGAACGAGCGCCTCGTCGGTGTGGCCAATATCGACCTGTATGGCACACAGTTGGAAGGCGCTTTACAACGCGCCGAAGGGCAAATGAAACGCTAATGCCCAAGCTACCGGCATCACGGCTATAATCGTCGCCATTATTTTTCGCTACGGAACACGTCCATGAGCCATTCCAACACACTACCCACTGAAATGTGGGGCGGGCGCTTTTCTGAACCGGTGGATGCTTTTGTCAAAGCCTTTACCGCTTCGGTCAATTTTGATCAACGCATGTACCGTCAAGACATTGCCGGCTCCAAGGCGCACGCAAAAATGCTGGCTAAAGTGGGCGTATTGACGGCGGCTGAGTGCGAGAAAATCATTCAAGGGCTGGACGATATTCTGTTTGACATCGAACGCGGGGATTTTGCCTGGTCGATTGAGCTTGAAGATGTGCACATGAACATCGAGGCGCGCCTGACCGAGCGCATTGGTGAGGCGGGCAAAAAGCTACACACCGGACGCTCGCGCAATGACCAAGTGGCAACCGACATGCGCCTGTATTTGCGCGATGAAATTGATGTGATTAGCCTGCAACTGCGCAGCGTGCAAAAGGCATTGCTGGATTTGGCCGAGCGCGAAGTGGACACCATCCTGCCGGGCTTCACCCATTTGCAAGTGGCGCAACCGATTAGTTTTGGCCACCACATGCTGGCTTGGTTTGAAATGTTCGACCGCGATTTTGACCGCCTGCAAGATTGCCGCACGCGGGTGAATGTGATGCCGCTAGGCTCTGCGGCGCTGGCCGGAACGAGCTACCCATTGGATCGCGCTTACACCGCCGAACTGCTTGGCTTTGAGCGCCCTAGCCGCAACTCGCTAGATGCCGTGTCGGATCGGGATTTCATTATCGAATTCCTCGCCGCTGCGAGTCTTATCATGGTGCATATGTCGCGCATGGCTGAAGAGCTGATTTTGTGGTCAAGCGCCCAGTTTGGTTTTGTAGATTTGCCGGATCGCTTTTGCACGGGTTCGAGCATCATGCCGCAAAAGAAAAACCCGGATGTGCCCGAACTGGTGCGCGGCAAAAGCGGGCGCGTGGTCGGCGCACTCATGAGCTTGTTGATGCTGATGAAAAGCCAGCCGCTGGCCTACAACAAGGACAACCAAGAAGACAAAGAACCGTTGTTCGATGCGATTGACACCCTGCAAGGCAGCCTGCGTGCCTTTGCCGACATGCTGCCGCATTTGATTGTCGAGCGCGAACGTATGCGCATTGCCGCGTTTCAAGGTTTTGCCACCGCCACCGATTTGGCCGATTATCTGGTGCGCAAAGGCTTGGCCTTCCGCGACGCGCACGAAGTGGTGGGCAAGGCCGTGCGCCTAGGCGTGGACACGCGCCGCGATTTATCGGAGATGAGCTTGAGTGAGCTGCAAGGCTTTGATGCACGCATCGAGCAGGATGTGTTTGATGTGCTCACACTCGATGGCTCGCTGCATGCACGCAATATCGAAGGCGGCACCGCGCCCGCCCAAGTATTGCGCCAAATCAGTGCCGCCCGCGAGCGTTTATTTGGGGCGGCTGCATGAGCATCAAGCTGGCAACCGTCCTTGGCGGCTTGCTTGTGCTCAGTCTGACCCTCAGCGGCTGCGGCCCGGTGTACAGCACCCAATACCGTTACACGCCGCCGCTCGATGCCAACGGCAAAATGTGTGTCAACCAATGCGTGAACAATCGCGACATGTGCCGCATGATGGAAGAAACCCGTGCCATGCAGGAGCAAGCGCAATGTCAGCAATACGCCGCCATGCGTTATTCCATGTGCCTATCAAACGCCAAAACCGAGCAAGAGCGCAGGAATTGCGAGCGCATGAACCGCGGCTACTGCTCGCGCACGGCTTATACCGAGCATTGTGAGGAAAGCTTTCGCCTATGCTTCCAAAATTGCGGCGGTAAAATTGACAGTTTCCAAGTGTGTGATTTTGGCTGCTAGCCTTGCCTAAATACTCGCAATCGACTCCGCAATCGACAACTTGCGCAGCGTGGCCATGCGCTTGCTGTAATGCCCTTCCATGCGCGCCAGCACGCGAATCAAAAAACTCAGTGCGCTAACGATATGCGGCCCCTTGTTCAGCATGACGCATTCGGCACGAATGCTCATGGCCGCATCGGTCACTTCCGGACGCGAGGGCGCGCCGCTTTTGGCCATATTTTCCAGAATCTGTGTTGCCCAAATCACCGGCACATGCGCGGCTTCGCATAGCCAGATGATTTCTTCCTGCACCTCGGAGAGGCGCTCAAAACCCATTTCCACCGCCAAATCGCCGCGCGCCACCATCACCCCAAGCTGCGGACTGCGCATTCCGGCAAGCAACAAGCGCGGCAGATTTTCAAACGCTTGGCGGTTTTCGATTTTGAGCACAATCCCTAAATGGCAGGCATGGAGGCGGGTCAGTTCGGCTTGCAACAAGCGCACATCCGCCGGATCGCGCACAAACGACAGAGCCACCACGTCGCAATGCGCGTGCATCGCCTCCAAATCCTGGATGTCTTTTTCAGTCAAGGCTGGCGTATGAAACTCGGTATCGGGGAAATTGATGCCTTTTTCCGCCTTGAGCTTGCTGCCCTCGGGCAAGGCGTGGGTAATGCGCAAATCCATCGTTTCACCATCCATGCGCTCAATTGTCGCGCCAATGCGCCCATCATCCAGCCATACCGCCTGTCCTTCTTTTGCATCGCTAAACGCAGCGCCCAAGGTGCAATGCAGGCGTGCTGGCTCAAGCAGCGAGCCACTTGCATCACGGATTGCCGCATGACCGAGCAGGTTTTCGCGGGTCAGCACCAAGCGATCCCCCACGCTTAACACCAATTCTTCGGCGACTTCGGGCGCGCCCGAAAGCTTGCCGTGGAAGCCTTTTTTGGGCTTGTGACTTGAGCGCAGCTCGCAGCCCTCTTCAATCAGGCTCACACTCTCAAAACTTAACAAAGCACCCGCTGCATTGGCGGCCTGCACACGCGCCTCACGGAGGCGACCGCGCGCATCGTGTAGCGACAAGACTTCTCCCGCTGCAAGTTTGTCCAGCCCCACGCCTTCAAACATTAAACATGGAACAGCACCCAAGTTGTCTGCCTGCGGCAAGCCGGAGGCCGCCAAGGATTGCGCATTTTCCGCGTGCGTGACCCACAACAAGCCTTCACGCAGCGACTTGCCGCGAAAATCTCGCTCAGGCTTGATTTTGAGCATACGCCCCAGCGCGCGCAAGCCGCCAGTACGCGATTTGGGCCCGGCCAAATCAATCTGCACGCGGCAAGTTTTACCCTGCGCGGTTGCTGCATCGCGCACATGACGCGCCATCGCCTGCCATTCTGCAGCCGTATCATGCGCGCAGTTAATGCGTGCGGTCTCCATTCCCGTCTGAATCAGCGCCTGAATTAAGGCCGGATCGTGCGCCGCCTCGCTCGGCAGCGTCACCATAATGCGCACTTCGCGTCCATCATCCGGCGCGCCAAGCAGGGCATCGGCATGCGCCTGTAGCCACGCAGGGCCCGTGACAAAATCTGCGGGCGCACTCGGCTTATCGCTCTCATCTTGCCCGCTTAAATCCTCCAAGCGCGCCATGACCGCATTCAAACTCGCCTGCACATGCGACTCCAACACCCCCAGCGACGACAAACCCAAGGCCGCCAAATGGTGCTGCAAGGGGCGAATATCCTGCCGCCGAATGGCAAGATAATGCGCAAAATTGCGCGCACTGGGCGCAAAATCCGGCGAAACTGCGGCTAACTCATGATGTAGCATCTGCTCCATCTCTACTCCCGCATCACGCAAGGCGGCGAGCTGCAACAACAAGGCTTGAGCGTGGGTTTGAATGTCGGCAAGGCGTGGCATAAGAATCACCAAGGCAAAGTGGATGCCGCAAGATTTACTACAGCGGCATGACAGCGGTATGTCATCGTCATCGGCGCAAATAATTCACGCATTATTCATTCAGCAGGATTAACATCGTCTTCAATACGTTTTTTAACCCCACGAGGAGAGCGCCATGAGCATGAACGATACGATGACCGACTTCAAAAAAGGCATGGGCATGATGATGGGCGAAGCGCCTGATGTCATGAAAACCTTTACCGCCTTCAGCGACGAAGTGCTGTGCGATTGCGTACTGGACAAAAAAACCAAGGAGCTGATTGCCCTTGGCATGGCGATTACCGCACGCTGCGCCTACTGCATCGGCATTCACACCGGCAAAGCCTTGCACGCCGGCTGCACCCATGCGGAAATCGTCGAAGTCTGTAAAGTGGCCATGTTGATGGGCGGCGGCCCGGCCATGACCTATATCGCCGAAGTGAAAAAGGCGCTGGATATGTACGAAAAAGGCGCGGCCTAATGATTTGATGCGTCACCATTAGACGCAAACTTTCTGCGACGATAACAAGGCTCCTGATGGAGCCTTTATCATTTTACAGATACCATCTTCACTCAAACATTGAGAGCAACCCATGAGCACCCAAGAGCATTTCGACTTACACGCCGAACACCATCGCGTCAGCCGTAACTCATGGTTGCGCGCCGCCGTCATGGGGGCGAATGATGGCATTGTGTCGGTGTCCAGCCTGATGCTGGGCTTTATTGCGGCCAATGCCGACCACCAAACCATCGTGCTTTCTGGCGTTGCCGGTCTTGTGGCGGGTGCGATGTCGATGGCGGCGGGGGAATATGTGTCGGTGCAATCGCAAAAAGACACCGAACAGGCGGATTTGGCACAAGAAGCGCACGAAATTGAGCACAATCGCGACTATGAACAGCGCGAGCTGGCCGCCATTTATGTCGAGCGCGGCTTAACGCCTGCTTTAGCCGATCAAGTGGCCGCCGAACTCATGGCGTACGATGCCTTGGGCGCACACGCCCGCGACGAAATGGGACTGCACGAAATCAGCCGCGCCCGCCCACTGCAAGCCGCGTGGTCATCGGCCGCGGCCTTCTCCGTCGGCGCGGGGCTGCCGCTATTGAGCGCTATTTTCCTGCCGCAGGCCTGGTTGTTTTCCGGCGTGATTCTCACCACCTTGCTGGCTCTCATCGTGCTTGGCAGCCTCGCCGCATGGACAGGCGGTGCATCCATCCTGCGCGGTGCGGCGCGTGTGTTCATCTGGGGCGCACTCGCCATGGCCGCCACTTCGGCCATTGGGCATTTGTTTGGAATCAACGTATAAGAACCCGTTTAAGGTCTCGTTGAGCGGCGCCAATATCGACCTCAAACGCTCTCGTAGCCCGGGTGTCAACCCGGGGCAGGCCTAGACGTTGGAGCGTCTGCTCCCGGATTCTCGCTGCGCTTCATCCGGGCTACAGGGGCAAACAGACTTTGAACAGGCTCTAAGCGGAAGCCACCCAAACACAACTCCCGCCGCCCGTCCGTGTTTCAATCCCGAATGCCCAACCTTGGGTTTCGGCAAGCTGATGCACAATCGCCAGACCTAAACCACTGCCGCCGGTGGCAAGATTGCGCGAAGGCTCTAGGCGCGTAAACGGCTGAAACACCCGCTCGCGCATGGACTCAGGAATGCCCGGTCCGCGATCCAGAACCTCAATGCGCCACGTGTCATCCGCGCAATGCAGCACGACTTCCACCGGCTTATGCCCGCTGTAGCGCCATGCGTTGTCAATCAGATTCACCACAATGCGCTCCAAGGCCAGCGGTGCAACAAGCGCATGACATGACGGCGCACCTGCGAGCGAAACGGCCACCCCACCGCGCTGTTGATCGCCCACCCATTCTGCCGCCAAAGCACACACATCGACCCACTCTGCCGCTTGTGCCTGCGCGCGCGCCAGTTGCAGGGTTTGGGCAATCAAGCCCTCCATGGCGGCAATATCGCGCACAAGACCGGCGTGTAAGCCCATGCTTGCGGCTTCGGGCAACATTTCCACCGCCAAACGCATCCGTGCAAGAGGCGTGCGCAAATCGTGCGACACCCCTGCAAGTAACGTGCTGCGCGCCTGCTCATGCTGATACAGGCTGCGTCGCATCTGCTCCAAGGTTCGCGCAAGGGTACACAGCTCGAACACATCTTTTGTGCCCACCGGCAAGTCCGTCGCCGCCCCTTCTGACCAGGTTTGCACCGTGCGCGTCATGCCCTCTAGGGGGCGAGCCACCCGCCGCGCCAACACCCAAGCCAGCGCACCCGCCAAAAGCGAAGAGCCAAGCAAAATCAAACCCAATGCCCATAAGCGTGATTCGAGAAAGTGCGGCGCGGCAAAGCGAAGCTCAAACGCCTGCCCATTGAGCCATACGCAGCTCATGAGCGATTGCTTATCGCTACTTATCGAAACAGTAGGCGCAGAATCCCCCATGCCCTGCATCCGCGCGATTAAAGCACGCTGCAAAGCAGTGGGATACGATGCCCAAGGCGCATCATGCTGGGGTTGTGCGTCACATCCCACGCGTAACTCTAGCCCATGCCGCGCACTTAATTCCGCCACAAAATCCGCCCGCGTGCCTTGTGGCAGCTCCAGCAGCGTTTGCACCGCAAGCACCATCAACCCCGCCTTGGCTTGCGCCGATTGTTGAGTCAAAGGCCACAACACCAGCACCAATACCAAGCCCAAAGCCAGCGTGATTTGCACCGCCAAGGTCCAAAACAAGCCCCATGATAGAGCGCGAAACAACGACCGCGAACGACAAGCCTGTGTCGTTTTCATGCAGGCAAGCGCCCTTCGGGAATAAACACATACCCCTCGCCGCGTATGGTCAACAAATAGCGCGGCTGCGCCGGTTCGGGCTCGATTTTGCGCCGCAGCCGCGTCACGCGCACGTCCATGCTGCGATCAAACGGCGTGTGATCGAGGCCGCGCACCGCGTCCAACAAATGCTCACGCGACAACAAGCGGCGTGGTTGCTGCATAAACACACGCAAAAGCTGAAATTCGCCCTCGGTCAGCGCAATCTCAGTGCCATGCAAAGTAAGGCGGTGCACGTCCAAATCCATGCAAAAATCTGCCTGCTCAAGCACATTCGCTGCATTTTGACTCACATCAACCAAAGGCGTAGACACCCCAGCCACCGCAACACGGCGCAACACCGCACGAATCCGCGCCAGCAACTCACGCGGGTTAAACGGCTTGGGCAAGTAATCATCCGCCCCCACCTCAAGGCCGATAATCCGATCCAAATCCTCGCCGCGCGCCGAGAGCATAAGAATTGGCGTAGTGCCCCCCGCCCGCAGCCGCCGTGCAATCGACAACCCATCTTCACCCGGCAACATCAAATCCAGCAAAAAAACATCCGGGCGCGCGCCCTCAAGCAGCGCCTGATCGAGCGCCGCACCATCGCTTAAACCGCGCACCGCAAAGCCTTGTTCAGTCAAATAGCGCAGCAATAACTCACGCAGCGCCTCATCATCATCAATCACCCAAATACTCGACATGCAACCATTCTCGTGTTTTGAGCGCACAGCTTAACGCTAAATGACATAGGGCTTGCGCAAAAGTGTTCCAGCAAGGCAAAGCGCCGAAGACAGTACACGCGAGTACGGCGAGGCGGCTTTAACGCCGCTGGGGCGGTTTTGCGTAAGCCCTAAACTTTTGCGGTAACACACTGTTACACACGGTTGCACAGGCGCAATACCCCTGCAAGGCACACGCGTCATGATGCGTCCCAAGCCCACTGACCCAATCGATAGTCATCATGCAACGCCTTGCTTTTGTACTCCTGACCCTTACCAGCTTGCCCGCATTAAGCGACGAGTTGCGTATTGATCCGGCGCGCTTGCAAGAACAGGTGCAACAACGCAGCGAACACGCGGCACAGCAAGGTGGTGCGCCAAGTGCGCCTGCTGAATGGCTCGTTACACCCAGTTCAAGCCGCGCTGCAATGGGTCAAGGTGGAATGAGGCATGGTGCAGGCGAGCAACGCGGCTACGGCCAAGGCTTTGATAGGCGTTACGGCCAAAACGCGGAACACGGCGCAGCAAACCCCAGTCCGTCAGCGGGCGGCATGGGTCAAAGCTCAGGTCAAAGTATGGGCCAAAGCATGGGCAATGGTCGCGGTGGCGGTCATGGTCGGCACTAAATTTTCTTAACTTTACCAACAACGAGGCCTATCTCATGTTCAAGCGCACCATCCTTCAAACCCGCAGCCTAGTCCTCGCGCTGGGTCTGGTCTCATGCAGCACGGTGTCGGTCGTTCACGCTGAAGAACCCGCACTGAACCAAGAGCGCCTGCAACAACAGATTCAACAACGCAGCCATGAGAGCGCACAAAACCCAACGCTGAATGAACGTCAAATCGAGCAACAAACGCAGCGTCAAGCCGAAACCCAAGCCACACGCCAAGCTGAAAATCAGGCCAAAGGCCAAGGCGGCGGTCAAGGTAGTGGTAATGGTCAAGGTGGCGGCCAAGGTGGTGGCCAAGGCGCTGGGCGCGGCGGGCGTTAATAACCCTCTCCAAGCGGGTTGATGAGAACTCAAGCCGCGAATCCTTATTCCATCAGATCACGAAAACTTTCACATGAACTCATTAAGACTACCCCTATTAGCAGCCGGCCTCGCCCTGCTCACCGCATGTGGCGGCGGCACAGATGTCAGCACCGCAGCCACTGCGTCCGAACCTGTCACGCCACCTCCCGCCACCACCAGTGCCTGCCCCAGCACCGTCACCCCACTGACCCAAGCGGAAATCGACGAAGCCTTGTTCATGCGCGAAGAAGAAAAACTCGCCCGTGACGTGTACCAAGACCTCGCCGCCTATTGGCAAGCGCAGGCCGGCGCAGTGCCTGTCGTCACGATTATGAACAATATCGTCAAAGCCGAACAAAGCCACATGGACAACATGAAGGATGTCTTGCTCTGCTATGGTCTGCCCGATCCGATCCAGCCCAACACGCCCAACGGCGTATTTCTTGACCCCGAGCTGGCGCTGCTCTACCCCACACTCATGACCCAAGGCAAAACCAGCCAAGACGCGGCGCTCAAAGTCGGCGGCTTGATTGAAGAAGTTGATATCGAAGACCTGCAACGCTCGATTGAAATCAGCCAGCAAGCCTACACCGACCAGGTGTATGCGGCGCTCATGTGCGGCTCGCGCAATCACCTACGCGGCTTTGCTGGAGAGTTGATTAAAACCCAAGGCAAGTACACCGCACAGCTTCTCCCACAAGCCGAGGTCGATGCCATCGTCAGCAGCCCGAATGAAACCTGCGGCGGCACCAGCAGCACGGGCGGCGGCAAGCAAAACGGCAAGCCTTAATTTTTCACCCAAGGAGTATTCAGCATGAAAAAGTCCATTCTTCCACTCACCATGAGCCTCATCATTGGCCTTGCCGTCGTCACCCCTAGCCTTGCTGCGGGTCAAAACGGCAACCAAAATCAGCGCATCCCAACCCCGACGCTCAGCACCCAAGACAGCGCCGAACTAACCTACATGCGCGAAGAAGAAAAGCTTGCACGCGACACTTATCTCAGTCTCGCTGACTATTGGTACGCCCGCAGCGGCAACCTGCCCGTGGTCACCGTAATGCAAAACATTGCCCAAGCGGAGCAAAAACACATGGATCAAGTCGAGGCCAAGCTGGAGCAATACGGCTTGCCTGACCCCGTGCTTGATGAGAATCAGCTCGGCGGCTTCACCAACCTTGAACTTGCTGCGCTGTACACCGATTTACTCACACGCGGACAAAAAAGCCCGCTCGATGCCTTGCTCGTCGGCGGCCTGATTGAAGAAGTGGATATTCAAGACCTGCAACACGCCATCCAACAAACCCAGCTTGCTGACTTGGATCGCCTGTATGAAAGCCTGATGTGCGGCTCGCGCAACCACCTGCGCGCCTTTGCCTCACAAGTGGCCGCAACCCAAGGCAGCTATGTCGCCCAAGTGCTGCCGCAAACCGAAGTCAATGCCATTATCCAAAGCCCGCATGAGCGTTGCGGCAGGCGTTAATTCCGCCTTTTAAGCCCACCACCAAAGCCACGCGCCTCCAACAGAGCGCGTGGCTTTTTGCTTTAAGTTGAGAAAAAACCTAAAACAGGTTTTCAAACCTCAAGCCCCATTTTCGCCCCCTGCGCCAAGACGAATTCTCGAAACGACAACGCGGCGGGGGAGAGGCGCTTGCCTTGGCGATAGACCAAATACCAGTCGCGTATAATCGGAAAGTCCTCGACATCCAGCGCCACCATGCGCCCGGCGCGCAGCTCATTTTCCACGGTGTGCAGCGAGACCACGCCCAGCCCCAGCCCGACCTCGACCGCTTGTTTGATGGCTTCATTGTTATTCATTTCCATCGCCGGAGTCAGGTCAATGCCATGCTTGCGAAAAATCGCTTCCATGGCGCTGCGCGTCCCCGAGCCCAGCTCGCGCCCGAGTACGGGTTGCCCGGCAAGACTGCTAAATGGAATGGCATGTTCACCGGCCAGCGGATGCTGTGCTGCAGCGACGAGCACCAAGGGGTTGCGCATAAAGGCTTGGGATGACAAATCACGCCCGTCCGGCGGCTGCCCCATAATGGCCAGATCGGTCTCGTTATGTGCAAGTTGATGCAATAAGGTCTCACGATTGACCACGTTCAGGGTCAGTTGCACTTCAGGCTGGAGCTTGCGGTAATGCGCCATCAGGCGCGTGGCGAATACGCTTGCGGTACTGACCACGCCCACAATCAGTCGCCCAGATTTCAAGCCCTGCAAATCCGCCAACGCACCCTCAAGATCAAGCAAATTTTGCGTAATTTCCTGGCTGCTACGCTGCACTTCGCGCCCGGCATCGGTGAGGAAAATCTTTTTGCCCACCTGCTCAAATAAAGCCATGCCCACCGCTTCTTCAAGCTGCTTAATCTGCATCGACACCGCAGGCTGCGACAAATGCAGCTCGCCGGACGCACGCGAAAAACTCAAATGACGCGCCACGGCATCAAATAATTGCAGCTGGCGCAGAGTGAGATGAATCATAAGTAGACCTGATAGCTTTTATCAGAAGATACGAATGTCTCTTATACATGGAGAGGGGTACAGTACGCAAACCTTGGCGAGCAACCCCATAGCTCGCGGGGGCTTAAAGCCGCACATTTCGTTAATTATCAGGAGAGCATCATGGACCAATCCAATCGTTACGCTGATCTGAGTCTGAAAGAAGAAGACCTGATCGCCGCTGGCAAGCATATTCTCGTCGCCTACAAAATGAAGCCCAAGGCGGGTCACGGCTACCTTGAAGCCGCTGCCCACTTCGCGGCTGAGTCTTCTACCGGTACCAACGTTGAAGTTTCTACCACCGACGACTTCACCAAGGGTGTGGACGCGCTGGTGTACTACATCGACGAAGCCACTGAAGACATGCGCATCGCGTATCCAATTGAGCTGTTTGACCGCAACGTCACCGACGGTCGCTTCATGTTGGTCTCCTTCCTGACTTTGGTCATTGGTAACAACCAAGGCATGGGCGATATCGAATACGGCCAGATGATTGACTTCCATGTGCCCGAACGCTGCATTCAGATGTTCGACGGCCCCGCCACCGACATCTCCAACTTGTGGCGCATCCTTGGTCGTCCCGTTGTGGATGGCGGCTACATCGCCGGTACCATCATCAAGCCGAAGCTCGGTCTGCGTCCTGAGCCGTTCGCGGCGGCGGCCTACCAGTTCTGGTTGGGCGGCGACTTCATCAAAAACGATGAACCGCAAGGCAACCAAGTGTTCTGCCCACTGAAGAAAGTTCTGCCGCTGGTGTATGACGCCATGAAGCGCGCGCAAGACGAAACGGGTCAAGCCAAGCTGTTCTCCATGAACATCACCGCCGATGACCACTACGAAATGCTGGCCCGCGCCGACTACGCACTCGAAACCTTCGGCCCAGACGCTGACAAGCTGGCGTTCCTGGTTGATGGCTTTGTGGGTGGCCCTGGCATGATTACCACCGCACGTCGTCAGTACCCAAGCCAGTACTTGCACTATCACCGTGCCGGTCACGGCATGATTACCTCGCCATCATCCAAGCGTGGCTACACCGCGTTTGTTCTGGCCAAAATGAGCCGTCTGCAAGGTGCGTCCGGTATCCATGTGGGTACCATGGGCTACGGCAAGATGGAAGGCGAAGGCGACGACCGCAACATCGCCTACATGATTGAGCGTGACGAGTGCCAAGGCCCGGTCTACTTCCAGAAGTGGTACGGTATGAAGCCCACCACCCCAATCATCTCCGGTGGGATGAACGCGCTGCGCCTGCCCGGTTTCTTCGAAAACCTCGGCCACGGCAACGTCATCAACACCGCAGGTGGTGGTTCTTACGGCCACATCGACAGCCCAGCGGCGGGCGCAATCTCCCTGCGTCAATCCTACGAGTGCTGGAAAGCCGGTGCAGATCCCATCGAATTCGCCAAGGAACACAAGGAATTCGCGCGCGCGTTCGAATCCTTCCCGAAAGATGCCGACAAGCTCTACCCAGGCTGGCGCGAAAAGCTCGGCGTACACAAATAAGTAACGCCTAAGCTTTATTAGCCCCCTCTTTGTAACAGGAGATATGTCTTTCCTCCCCCTTTGTAAAAGGGGGATTGAGGGGGATTTTCAACCCACCAGTTTGGCCATACGCACGCCGCAAGTGCTTATCGCCAAGCTCGCCATCAGGATCGAACCATGATCGACAAAGACCAATATCTCGTGAAGAAAGAGCCCTTCTATCAGCAACAACGCAATGAAGTTGCGCTGTATGAAGCCGCCTACCGCAACAAACTGCCCGTCATGGTCAAGGGGCCGACCGGCTGCGGCAAGTCGCGCTTTGTCGAATACATGGCCTGGAAGCTTAACAAACCGCTGATTACCGTGGCCTGTAACGAAGACATGACGGCCAGCGATCTGGTTGGTCGCTACCTGCTCGACGCCAACGGCACGCGCTGGCTGGACGGCCCGCTCACCACCGCCGCCCGCATCGGCGCGATCTGCTATCTGGACGAAATCGTCGAAGCGCGTCAGGACACCACCGTGGTGATTCACCCGCTGACCGACCATCGCCGCACCCTGCCGCTGGACAAAAAAGGCGAGCTGATCGAAGCGCACCCGGATTTTCAGTTGGTTATTTCCTACAACCCCGGCTATCAAAACCTGATGAAGGACTTAAAGCAGTCCACCAAACAGCGCTTTACCGGCTTTGAATTTAACTACCCCACCGCTGAACTGGAAAGCGCAATTCTCGCCAAGGAAACCGGTCTAGACACCGCTACGGCGGCCAAGCTGGTCAAAATCGCCCACACCGCGCGCAACCTCAAAGGCCACGGTCTAGACGAAGGCATCTCCACCCGCCTGCTGGTGTACGCCGCCACCCTCATCAAAGACGGCGTGCACCCGCACGATGCCTGCCGCATGGCCTTGGTGCAGCCGATTACCGACGATAGTGACATCCGCGACACGCTGGAGCACGCCATCGACGCAACGTTTGCTTGACGCATTCATTCTGCCTTCCCAAGGGCTGAGAACGTAGGTGCGAATTTATTCGCACATTTCTTCACCCGTGATATTGGGTGTGCGAATGAATCCGCACCTACGGGCGCGCTAGGATCAGGAAGCACATCATGACCGCCATCACCACCGAACAACTCCACGCCTACCGCACCCGACTCGACACCCGATTTGCGCAGGTGGATAGCATTTTCGAGTCCTGCATGGCCGAGGCCATCGCCAGCCTGAGTGCGCATGGCATGGAGGTTTACCTGGATGCCGCGCGCGCCTTGGGCAAACTCGGTCGCGGCGCGGAGCCGATGCTCATTTTTCTGGAAGAATGGCCTGCCGTGGCGGCTGCCGTCGGCGAAGATAGTCTGCCCAAAGTGATGCAACTGGTCAGCAATTTCCAACGTTCACCCAATAGCCGCGCCATTAACGCGTTCCTGCAAACCCTCGCCGCCGTCGCGCGCCGCCTGCCTTCGGCCAACCAGTTGGACGACTACCTCGCCATCGTCAGCGACCTGACCGAACGCACCACTGGCTCGATTCACGGCCACCACACCACCTTCCCCAGCCCCGGCCTGCCGGAATTTCTCGCCCAGGCGCCCTTCCTGCTTAATCAGCTCGCCTTGGCCGGGGTAAAAAACTGGGTGGACTACGGCATCCGCAACTACAACCACCACCCGGAACGCCAGGCCGAGTATTTCAGTCTGCAATCCGCCGACAGCCGTGCGGTCATGCAGCGCGAGCGCCACGGCACGCTGCTGGTCGATGTCGAGCGCAAGCTCGACCTGTATCTACGCGGCCTATGGAATGATGCCGAACAACTCGTCCCTTATTCCACCGCCTTCGACGAGCTGCGCAAACCCGTCCCGTACTACGACAAACTCGGCATTCGCCTGCCGGATGTGCAAGAAGACGCGGGCAGCGTCAAAGCCATCGACCGCTACCGCGCCACCCTCGCCCATATCGTCGGACACCGCCGCTGGAGCCAGCCGCAAATCGCCGACAACTGGAGTCCGTTTCAGCGCATGGCGGTCGAATTCTTCGAAGACTGCCGCATCGAAACCCTGCTGATGCGTGAATATCCCGGCCTGCGCCGTCTGTTTCTTGGCCTGCACCCCAAGCCGGTTGAAGATGCCTGCGACCCGGAAACCACCTCCTGCCTGCGCCATCGCCTCGCCATGCTTTCGCGCGCGCTGCTTGACCCCGACCACGGCTACACCGATAGCCACCTCAATACCTTCGTTGCCCGCTTTCATACCCTGCTGGAACACGGCGCATCCTCTACGGCTGAAATTGCCGGACTGGCGCTCTCATATGTCGCCAAAACCCGCCGCCAAAGCGACCAATTCGCCAAGGTGCACTTCGACAACACCGTGATCGACTACCGCGACGACAACCGCCAACTATGGCAATTCATCGAACCCGGTGACGAAGAAGAGGCCTTTGACGAAAAGCGCAAGATCGAACCCGATCAAGAAATCACCGGCCTGCCGCCGCGCCACTATCCGGAGTGGGACTACCACAGCCAAAGCTACCGCCCGGACTGGGTCAGCGTGTACGAGGCCCTGCACCCGAGCGGGAATGCCGCCGACATCGACAAGCTGCTGCAAAAAAACGCAGGCACCGCCAAACAACTCAAGCGCATTCTTGACCTGCTCAAACCGCAAGACAAAGTGCGCATTCGTTACCAGGAAGAAGGCAGCGAACTCGACCTGGATGTCGCAATTCGCTCGCTCATCGACTTCAAAGGCGGCGCACAGCCCGACCCGCGCATCAACATGAGCCACCGCACCGCCGGGCGCGATATTGCGGTCAGCCTCGTACTCGATCTTTCCGAATCGCTCAACGAAAAAGTTGCGGGCAGCGAACAGACCATCCTGCAACTCTCGCAAGAAGCTGTCTCACTGCTCGCCTGGGCGATCGACACCCTCGGCGACCCGCTTGCCATCGCTGGCTTTTCGTCCAACACCCGTCACGACGTGCGCTACCAGCACATCAAAGGCTTCTCTGAAGACTGGAACGACGAAGTCAAAGGCCGCCTCGCCGCCATGCAAGCCGGATACTCCACCCGCATGGGCGCGGCCATGCGCCACGCCGGACATTACCTTGGCAAGCGCAAGGCCGACAAAAAGCTCATGCTGACCCTCACCGACGGCCAACCCGCCGACATCGACGTCACCGACGAACGCGCGCTGATCGAAGACGCACGCCAAGCGGTGAATGAGCTGGATCGCGACGGCATCTTCACCTACTGCATCAGCCTCGACCCAAAAGCCGATGAATACGTGTCGGATATTTTTGGCCGCCAATACACCGTGATCGACCGCATCGAAACCCTGCCGGAAAAACTGCCCGAGCTATTCATCGCCCTCACCAAGTGACAGCCCACCCCAAAAACGGTATCCTTCGCCCCGATTCGCGGATGTAGCTCAGCTGGATAGAGTATTGCCCTCCGAAGGCAGTGGTCGCTGGTTCGACTCCAGTCATCCGCACCATATTTGACGGGCTTTCTGCCTTTTCACAAAAAACCTTGTGCCGAATCTGTGCCCAAATTGTGCCGCACGGTTTGCTCGTGCATACCACATCAGCCTGATTTTGACCCCTACCCCCTTGCGGGCACATATTGCTGAGGCAATTAGAGTTTTTCAATCGGCTAAAACAGCTTACGGTCTTGGCAAAGCAGCCAATGCGGGGGTAGCTACTTCTACTTTAGAGATGCAGCAAAATGTTAGTCGTGACTATTCGACGCATGAATATACCGAGGGGCGAGTAAAAGAAATAATGAACAACCTCCATATGAACCGCTTTGAAACCGCCGCGAAGTGCGGTTGTCCGGGTGATTATGTAATGGACGCTAATATCGCTATTTAACTAGAACTTACGCAAAATGAACTTTACTCCCTCTCCCGAAACCGGAAGAAGGAGTGAATTAAATAGTCGTTAGGATTTGAAAATAAAGTCCATTCAGCTCACCAAAACTTATATTAACCCGCAAATCGATCACGAATAACAACGTCAGCGGCGCTTAACTGTCCGGGTTTAGGCCAAACGTCTTTAGTTTTCTTGCCAATCGCGATCATAAAGCTAATCACATGATCGTTTGGTAAGTTAATGATTTTCGCCACGGCATCAAAATCAAAACCATCCATTGGGCAGCTATCTAAACCCATGCCTCGCGCGGCCAGCATCAAAGTTTGGCCGGCAATACCGCAGCTGCGCATCACTTCATCGCGCTGCACTTGTGGGCGGTCACGATAATAAGTATCAATGGCGGGCACCATCATGTCGCGCACGGCATCGGGCGCATTTTGCCAAACGAGTGCGGCGTTTTTCTGCCAGCTTTGCATGTCGGCACACAAGATAATTAAAAGTGAGGCATCAGTGACCTGCGCTTGATCCCACGCCACAGCGCGAATCGCTTGCCTTTGGGCTGCATCATCCACCACAACGAATCGCCAATGCTGCAAATTAAACGCGGTCGGTGATTGCATCGCCAAATCAAACAGCTCGGCTTGATCTTGCGCAGAGATTTTATGCGTGGGATCAAAATGCTTAACTGCGCGGCGGCTACGAATGGCGTCATTAATGGTCATCATATAGCGATCTCCTTGGAGAGGTTATGGGTAGGGGCGGTAAACCATGAATCGGGAATGGGCAAGTGGCCGGTTTTCACAAAAATAGTGCAACCCAGTCGGGTGAAGGGCGTGTGAAGGCTGTCATGCGGGCTGCGAATCCATGAACCCGCGGAATAACAGCCGGTTTCATCGCAAAACTCACCCTCTAATACGAAAATTTCTTCGCCACCAAAATGCCGGTGGGGTTTGAAATAGGTATTCGGTTGCCAGCGAACCAGCGCGGTATGTTCGCCCGCAAAATCTGATAGTGGCAAAACCGTTAAACCATCGACCAAACCAGGCAACCATTGAGCTTGCGTGGTATTAATCACGATTCTTTGCGAACAAATTGATGGCAAATGGTGCAATTTAACGAAAATCACACAGCCTTCTGGCGTGAAGGGCGCGTGGCGCGATCCGGGCGGATTGATGACATAGCTCCCAGCTGGGTAGCAACCCGACTCATCGCAAAAGCTGCCTTCCAATACAAAAAATTCCTCTCCTTGGGTATGCGTGTGCGCAGGAAAGGACGCGCCAGCGGCGAACTGCACCAAGCTCGTTGCGCGTGTGCCATCGCCACCTGCGCGCTCAATTAATTTGCGTTGCACAGTGGGTTCGGGCGATTCAACCCAAGGAAGTTCTTTCGTATCGACTACAGCCCGCGCAAATAAATCGGCATGGAGCGGCAAAAGAGGTGACTCAGGCATAACTTTGTCGTCCTGTCATTTATTACCTAGATAATCTAGTTTATTTTTGAGCCAATTCAAGCTCTAAAATGCAATCAAATCCTTTATCCAGACTATTTATATGGATACTCTTGGAACCCACCAAAATACCCACAACACCATCGACAAATACTGGCGAGAATTGATGTTCACTAATCATTTTATTTGCACGCCAGTAAAGCCAAGCGCGGTCAAAACCAGCCTATTTGCGGTAATTTCTCTATTTATAGAATAGAGGTTTTTGCGACCATCCCTGGCGGCTTGAAACCTTTGACTTTGTGGGGGCGACAATGTTTGTAAAACCATACCCACGGAATCGCACAATCTTGAACGTCCTCCAAGGTATCGAATAGATGTTGGCTCAGCCAACGGATGCGGAGGGTTCGATTTGCCGCCTCAATGTAGGTGTTCTGTTTTGGCTTCCCTCGCTGGGGATATCGTCAATGCTAATCCTGCCCCTACTCGCCCAATCGATAAACGTGTGGCTGATAAATTCTGGCTCGTTTTCGCTGCGCATGGCTTTTGGCTTTGCATGTCATTCCAACAGATGCTCTTGCAGCCGAATCACACATAGCGTCGGCAGTGAGAAGCCCGCTTCAATGGCCAGTCGCCTCCGCCGGTAATTGTCAATCCAATAGAATCACCGAACATGCCGATCATCACTGATCTGGTCGTGCATGCTAGCCCTGAGTTGTTCTTCAACGTACACACGAGGAGGGCGCGGCCAAGCAAAAAGGCAAGCTGCGGGCGGTAAATTCTTAAACCAGCCGCACGCGCACACTTTTGCCCTTGACCTTGCTAGCGTTGAGCTTGTGCATGGCTTCATGCGCAATCTCGCGCTGCACCGCGACAAAGGTAGTAAATTCGGTCACATTAATTTTGCCAATTTGCTCGCGGCTGTAGCCAGCATCGGCGGTCAGCGCACCCAGCACATCGCCTGGGCGGATTTTTTCTTTGCGCCCCCCCTGAATCTGCAACGTCACCATCGGCGGGCGCAACGCCCCCTCGCCCGTGGGGTGCAACTCGTCCACCTTGTGCCAAACCGCTTCGCATTGTTGGTACTGCTCAATCCTGCCGACCGCGCCCATCTCGTGCATGGCCACAAGGTTCAGCGCCAAGCCCGATTCGCCTGCGCGCCCGGTGCGGCCAATGCGGTGAATATGAATCTCGGCATCCGGAGTAATGTCCACGTTAATGACCGCTTCGAGCTGCGTGATGTCCAGCCCACGCGAGGCCACATCAGTCGCCACCAACACCGAACAACTGCGGTTGGCAAACTGCGCCAGCACTAAATCGCGCTCGCGCTGCTCCAAATCGCCATGCAGCACGAGCGCGACGAAACCTTGCTCTTGCAGCCGCGCCACCAAATCATTGCACTGCTGCTTGGTATTGCAAAACGCCAGAGTGCTGACCGGACGAAAGTGGTTCAACAGGCGCGCCACCGTGTCGAGTTTGTTTTGGCGGGACACTTCGTAAAAACGCTGTTCAATCAGGCTCTCGGCGGGCGGCGCTTCGATCTTGATTTGCAGAGGGTCACACATGAACTGCGTGGCCAGTCGCTCGATACCTTCGGGATACGTGGCAGAAAAAAGCAAGGTTTGCCGCCGTTTGGGGCTCTGTTCAATGACCCACTCGATAGCATCATAAAAACCCATATCCAGCATACGATCGGCTTCATCCAACACCAGCGTGTTGAGAGCGTCCAGATTGAGATAGCCGCGCTCAAGATGATCCATCACCCGCCCCGGCGTGCCGACCGCGATATGCGCGCCGTGCTCCAGTGTAATGCGCTGACCGCGCAAGGGAACACCGCCGCACAGGGTCACGACTTTGATATTTTCCTCGGCGCGCGCCAAGCGGCGGATCTCGACCGCGACCTGATCGGCCAGCTCCCGCGTGGGGCACAGCACCAAGGCCTGCACCGCAAAAAGACGCGGGTTCAGGTTCGTGAGCAAGGCCAAAGTGAACGCCGCCGTTTTGCCGCTGCCGGTTTTGGCTTGCGCAATGATGTCTTTGCCGAGCAAGGCGGCGGGCAGGGCCGCCGCCTGAATCGGCGTCATGTCCAAATAGCCAAGCTGCTGTAAATTGCCGAGGGTGGCGGGGTTTAGCGCCAAACTAGCAAAGTCGGTGCTGGATGATGAGGCGGCTTGTGCCGCCTTGGGTGCAGAAGTGTTCATGGCTGGATTGTAACCTTTGTTTAGGTAGGACTTATGCAGAAAGGCGGATTTAGCCCCTTCGCCCCTCTGGGTAAAGGGCTGGAATGAGGGGTAAATAGCTCGATTTCATCGCAATATGTTAAAAATAGGACTTACGCAAAACCTGGATTTAGCTCCCTCTCCCCTCGTGGGAGAGGGTTGGGGAGAGGGGGATGAAACACTCGCTAAAACGTAGGCTTCTGCTAACTTCCCCACCCTCTCCCCAACCCTCCCCCGTCAAGGGGGAGGGAGTAAAAACAGTTTTTTTGCGTAAGTCCTAAAGAAGCAGTTCAAAGTCTTTTGACCCTGTAGCCCGGATGAAGCGAAGCGAGAATCCGGGGAAGGCGTGCTGATGCTCTGGCCTGCCCCGGGTTGACACCCGGGCTACGAGAGCTTTGTTGCACTGCCTTCCGCGATTTACCTTACTGGAACACTTTTGAGTAAGTCCATAAGACTCAAGCTCGCTTAAAGCCTAACAAACCACTCCCCGCCTGCTATCCTTAGCCTGAAAACAACCCCACGGAAGACCGAAGCCATGACTATCGCCCTTATCGTATTCCTCGCCCTGCTGGGCGCTTTAGTGCTGTACACCATCATGATTTACAACAATCTGGTCAGCCTAAAACATGCCGTAAGCAAGGCTTGGGCGAATATCGATGTATTGCTCAAACAGCGCCATGACGAGCTGCCCAAGCTTGTTGAAACCTGCCGCCAATACATGAAATTTGAACAAGACACGCTAGAGCGCGTGATTTCTGCACGCAACCAAGTGCAGAGCGCACGCGAATCCCATAACATTCAAGGGCTTGGGCAAGCTGAAGGTGCGCTACGCCAAGGCTTGGGCAACTTGTTCGCGCTGGCAGAGGCCTATCCCGAACTCAAGGCAAATGAAACCTTCCAACACCTGCAATCGCGTATTTCTGGCCTAGAAAACGCCATTGCCGACCGCCGCGAGTTTTATAACGAGGCCGTCAATGCCAATAACGTGCGCATCGAACAATTCCCAGATGTCATTATCGCCAACAATTTTGGCTTCAAAGCTGCCGAATTGCTGGAGTTTAGCGAAGGCGAAAAGGCCGATGTGGATATGAAAGCACTGTTTACCTAAACGCGAGGCACATGGATCGTGGAGCGTGTTCAATTATGGATCAACGCCATTGCAAACGACCCTCAGCAGGGGATTGTCTTGCTGCTTTTGCTTGGCTTTTCGCTGTACGGTTTCGAGCGTTTTTTGCGCCTGCAATCGCGGCGGCGCTTAATCCAAGACACACCCACCTCGCGTATTCGCTCCGCCGCGCAAGGCTATGTTGAACTGGAAGGTTTTGCCGAAAACTCCCCTGCCAGCCCGATTTTCTCAACCCTGACCCACACTGCCTGCACTTGGTATCGCTACAAAGTCGAAGAGCGCAGCACCAACAACAACGGGCAAACCGAATGGAAAACCATCCGCAGTGGCACCAGCCCACACCTGTTTGTCCTTGATGACAACACGGGCAAATGCGTCATCGACCCTGAGCGCGCCGTGGTCGAGCCTGCGCATAAGCGCGTCTGGCAAACGGGCGATTTACGCTACACCGAAGAGTTGATTCTGCCCTTAGAGCAACTCTACGCCTTGGGCTGGCTAAAGAGCTATGAAGCCCCGCAGACTAGCCTAAACGACTGGGAACGCGACACCGTGATTGCATGGAAAACCGACCCCGCCATACGCCAGCGCTACGATGTGAATAAGGATGGTCATCTCAGTGAAAGCGAATTTGCCGCCCTGCGTAAAGATGCCAAAGCCACCGCCATTCAAGCACAACAAGCCGATTTGCATGAACGAAGCAAAGAGGGACAAACCCACATGCTGAACGCAGGCGACCCGCAAGGCCGACCGCTTATTTTATCGACCCATCCGCAACAAACACTCGCCGCACGCCTGCACCGACAAGCTTGGTTGTGGCTTGCTGGCGGCCTTATTGGCCTCGGCAGCCTTGTGTATATTCTGACCGAAACCCTACCTTCAACGACCTAAGAAAACACCGCATGAAAATCGCCACATGGAACGTCAACTCGCTGCGCGTGCGCCTGCCGCATGTGCTCGACTGGCTTAAAAGCGCACAACCCGATGTCCTCGCCTTGCAAGAAATCAAGCTTGTTGACGAGCTTTTTCCGCATGATGCACTGGCAGAGGCCGGCTACACCTGCGTGGTGTCTGGGCAGCCTACTTATAACGGCGTGGCGGTGCTGACGCGCCAACCCGCGCAGGATGCCGTGCGCGATATTCCTAGATTTGACGACCCACAACGCCGGGTTTTAGCCGTCACCGTGGGGGATCTGCGCGTGATTAACCTGTACGTGGTCAATGGCGAGGCCGTCGGCTCGGAGAAGTATGCCTATAAACTCGCCTGGCTGGATGCACTCGCGGCATGGCTCAAAGACGAGGCGGCGCGGTATCCCAATCTCGTGGTGCTCGGCGATTTCAATATCGCTCCGGACGATCGCGATGTGTTCGAGCCGGAAAAATGGGTGGGCAAAATCCTCTGCTCCGAGCCTGAACGCGCCGCCCTCGCCCGCCTGCATGAGCTAGGTTTAACGGACGTGTTCCGCCAGTTCGAACAAGAAGAAAAAACCTTTAGCTGGTGGGATTACCGCATGAACGGCTTCAAACGCAACCTAGGCTTGCGTATCGACTTAATCCTCGCAAGCCAAGCCATGGCGCAACGCTGCAAAGCAAGCTACGTCGATAAAACTCCGCGCGGCTGGGAACGCCCCTCCGATCATGCGCCGGTGGTGGCGGAATTTGCGTCCACATTGAACTGAACGGCACATCGCGGCTCTGGAGCTTTAGCTCCCTCCCCCTTGACGCACTGCCATTAAGTTAAGCGATTTTTGTGATAATGGTTCGATTTGAATGAAAATCGGATATGGCTAAAAAAAGCGTGCTGTTGAAATCACCCAAGAGCGGATTGAATCGGACGACTTCAAGTCGCG